>JAQVML010000025.1 GCA_028703645.1 Eubacteriales bacterium | reverse complement strand
CGTCGAGCACGACGACCAGACCGGCTGGATACGCCTCCGGCGGCGTAAGCGCGGGCGTTTCCACAACGGCGACGATGCCCTGCGGGGTTTGACTTTCGCAGAGGGATTCCAGCACGGAGCGGGAGATGACATAGGTAACCGTGCCCTCCGGAGGGGTAAACGCAAACCCGTCTTCCAGAAAACACGAAACGATCTTCGCGCCGGAAGCGACCGCCTCCCGCACGAGCTTTTCGCTCTCGATCAAATGCAGCCCGCTTGTCTTGCGCTCTTTGCGCAGGAGGAGCTTTCTCGCTTCCTTGACGCGCTCATTTGCGCGGCTCTCGATGATCATCTAACTCCGGCTCACTTTCCTGCACGATTTAAATCAAAACGCTTCGCCTGGTTTCGGCGCTCAAGCTTGCAACTTTTGCCACTCTTCTTTGGTCAGAGAATACATGGCTTCGTCAAATATTGCACCGTCGTAGCGTAAAAACGTTTGCCGCAGCGTGCCTTCGTAGACAAAGCCACATTTTTCAATCACGCGGCGGGAGCGGTCGTTGAAGGTATAGTGGGAGACGCTCATCAACCGAAGCTGCATCTCTTCAAAGCCAAAGCGCAGCATGCGCTTGACCGCCTCGCTCATGTAGCCGTTGCCCCAGCAGTCCTGCGCAAGCACGTAGCCAACCGCGCGGACATCCGGCAGATTTCGGCTTTTGTCGCGATGCAGGCCGATGGAACCGATCACGCGGTGATCGCTCTTTCGCTCGATGGCAAACACGTTTGCCTCCTGCGTGAACATGCGAATCACGCCGAGGGACTCCGCCCGCGTTTCATGCGGCTTCCAACCCGCGCGGGGGCCGACATCCGGATCGACCGCATAGCGGAAGAGATCGTCCGCGTCCAAATCCGTGAAGGCACGGAGGATGAGCCGTTCGCTTTCCAGGCGCTGCATGAATGCATTTCTCCTAACGTTTTCGTATAGTATAGCATAATCGCCTGCGCGATATCGTAACAAGATTCCACAAAACGCAAGGTTTTTCAATTAGCGTTGCTGCTCGCGCTCCGGCGAAACAGGGATTTCGGCGGATTCATCCGGGGTGTTTTCGGCATCAGACGGCACGGTTGCGGCTTTGCTTCTGCGCTGAAACAAGCCGACGCCAACGCTGAACAGAAACAGCAAGACGCCCGCCAGCAGCCAGATATTTTGATAGCGAAAATAGGTGCTGACCAGATAGCCGCAGATCGAGGCGAGCACGCCGCCGATTTGCAGAACCAGCGAAAACAGCGAGAGAATGCTCGCGCGGTGGCTGGACGGCGCAAATTGGTTGAGCAGCGTACTTTCCACCACGCTACTGCTGCCGATGAGCAGATAGAGGCCAAGATAGAGTCCGATCAGCGAATATTCGCTTCGAGAGAACGAAAACAGGATCAGCGCGATGCCGAGCGGCGCCTTGAGCAAAAGCAGCAGCCGCAGGCCCGCGTTGGGATGCGCTCGCAACAACCGCTCCGCCACCCAACTGCCAAACATGACAAACGCAAACCCTGCGAATGTGACCGCGCCAAACAGCCAGTAGACCGGCTGATAGGTTTGCAGCGCGGGCTGCCAGTAAACCTCAATCGCGCTGAGCGAGAACCCCATTAATAGGAAGAAAATCAGCAAAATGCGCACGGTTCCGCGCAGCTTTGCAAAAGACAGGCTCTCCTTGACCTGCTTTTGAAACAGTTGTCGATGCGTGGTTGCGACATGCTCCGCTTTGTTGCGCGGAGCCTCCTTTACAAACAAAGCGGTAAGCACGAGGATGACGGCGGTGATGGCGAGATTGACGACGAGGTTGACGGAGAAGCATTCGCCAAATTCTGCCAATAGCCCGCCGACCAGCGCGCCGCTGGCAAGCCCCGCGCTCTCCAAGATCGAGAGCCGCGCGGTGACCCGCTCCAGCGGGCAACCATGCTCCGCCGCGTGGTCGATCAGCAGCGCTTCGATGCTGCCGGAAGAGAACGCGCGGCTTAGTCCGTTTACCACCATGCCGAGAAGCAAAACAGAGATCGAGCGGGAAAACAGAATCAGACCATAGCTGACCAGAGAAAGAACGCTGGAGAGGAGAAAGGACGTTTTTCTGCCGTATAGATCCGCAAACACGCCGCTGGGAAATTCGGACAAAATGACGGTGACGGAGAAAAGCCCGATAACGAGCGAAATGTTTTCTATGGTTGCGCCGTGGGCAAGCAACATCAGCGAAAGGATGGGCACGATGATGCCGCCTGCGAAAAACTTTAAAAAGTAAATCAGTTGAATCGGCTTACTCATGCGTTTCGTGCTCCACAGGGTAGGCGATGAGGGCGAAATCCCAGGCGGTACTGCCCGGGGCGTGGTTTTCATGCGCATCCAGAAACGAGCGAATCATCTGATAAAGCTCCTTTGTTTCCGATTGTTTTAAGTGGATAATGCCGCTGAGCATATCCCCAAATTGCGTATCATCGCTGATTCGATCGCCGAGCGCTTCGCAATACGCCAAAAAGCCGTCGAACCGCTGCGTAATATCCGCCTGCATGAGTGCGATGCGCTGGTTGTTCTCACCATCGTCCCTGAGTCCGCCAACCCGTATGGGCCGCGGCAGCACACGAAAATAGGTCGCCGTGATGCCGTGAATCTGCTCGGTGTGGCTCCGCTCGACGATGCCCAACTCGCTCAGCAAGCGGATATGCCGGGCAACGGAGGAGGCGGAGATGCCGATTTGGTCGGCAATCTGCTTTGCGGTCATGGGTTCACCTTTGATCTGCATGCAGCGGAGAATGTTTTGCCGCTGTGGGTTGACGTAGATATCCAGTTCTTTTTTGCCGCTCAACAAGATGGGTTCCATAAAGCACCTCCAGACGTTACAATTATAATAACGATATCAATCATATAACGTCAAGAGTGCGTAACATAAAAGTTTGTATCATTATAAAAATGATGTAACAACTTTGCTTGCGCGTAAAAAAAGAACCGCCGGAAAACCGGCGATTCTTTGTTTGCGTTGCGTTTCTTACGCTCTGGCCTTCATGGCGATATCGACGAGTTCCTTGAACGCGGTCATATCGGTGATGGCGAGGTCGGCGAGCACTTTGCGGTTGATGTTGATGTCCGCAAGCTTCAGCCCGTTGATGAGGCGGCTATAGGTGGTGCCGCAGATGCGCGCGCCCGCGTTGATACGGGCAATCCAGAGGCGGCGATATTCGCGCTTTTTCAGCTTGCGGCCGACATACGCGTACGCCATGGATTTCATGACCTGCTGGGATGCTGCGCGATACTGCTTGCTCTTTGCGCCGTAGTAACCCTTGGCGAGCCGCAGAACTTTGCGACGTTTCTTTACTGCACTAACTGCTCTTTTAATTCTGGCCATAATTCATTTTCCTCCTTACGCGTACGGCAACAGCTTGCGGATCTTCTTTTCCTCTACATCGGAGATGTAGGCGGTTTTACGCAAACCACGCAGGCGTTTGGTGGACTTCTTGGTGAGGATATGGCGCTTGTAAGCCTTGCTGCGCTTGATTTTGCCCGATTTCGTGAGGGAGAAGCGCTTTGCCGCTCCGCGATGGGTCTTTAACTTTGGCATTGGTCGGTTCCTCCTGGTTCTTTCTTACTCCATATTTTTGGTCGCTCCGGCGAGCGAATCTGGTAAACAATGATGTTGGGTTGCTCTTTGCCCGTTTCCCGAAGCAAACTGGAAAAATAGGCGGGAAACGGTCGGGATATTTTTATACTTGCTTCTTCTCGGCCTTGGGAGCGAGAATCATGAATAGGCTTCTGCCTTCCATCTTTGGCTCGCGCTCTTTGATCGCGCTGTCGCCAAGCATCTCGTAGAAGCGGGTCATGACGTCCATGCCGATCTCGCCGTGAGTAATCTGGCGACCGCGGAAACGGATGGATACCTTGACCTTGTCGCCGTCCGCAAGGAATCTGACGGTCTGCTTGGCTTTGATCTCCATGTCGCGAACGTCGATGGTTGCGGAAAGACGCGTTTCTTTGAGTTCGATGATCTTCTGATTCTTTCGCTGTTCCTTCTCGCGCTTGCCCATTTCAAAGCGGTATTTGCCGTAATCCATGAGCTTGCAGACGGGCGGATTGCTGTTGGGTGCGATCTTGACCAGATCCAATTCGCGTTCGTCGGCCATTTTCTGCGCCGCGCGGACATCTACGATGCCGAGCTGGTCGCCGTTTTCGCCGATTAAGCGGACCTGCGGGTCACGAATCTCTTCATTGATCATCAATTCCGTGATAGCGATGGCAGTACACCTCCATAATTAAAATAAAATGTGGGCGCAAGTCAGATTGCGCCCACATGAACAAGTCACTATGTAAAAAAGTGTTGCTACCGTGCCTGACAATCGTCGGCAGGTGAGAAGCGGGCGCTTCTGCTTGAACATGATTATTATATGGGGTGGGATGCGCGATGTCAAGCAAAATCGCAGTAAAAATGCCTAAAATCGCAGTCAATACGCCCGAAATTCTCAGGAAATTCGCAGATTTTAGTCGTCCGCGCCCTGCAGCGCTTCCAACTTGGACTGCGGCTGCGTCGGTTTGCTGTCGCCATACTTCGTCAGCGCGACGGGGATGATCGCAAGACCCACGAATATTGCGGCATACGGGAAGAGCGTGTGGTAGCCGACATATTGCAGCAGGTAGCCCGAGACGATTGGCGTCACCACCTGCGCCGCCATGGAGCAGGTATAGTAGAAGCCCGTGTATTTGCCGACATTGCCGAAGCGGGAGATCTCCCAAACCATCGGGAAGGTGTTGACCGTGACCGCCGCCTGCGCAAAGCCGATTGCCGCAAACATCACATACAGCATCGGCGAGAAGGTGCGCGCGCCGATTGCGCCATAGATGAAGCACGCGAGTGCCACGACAAGGCCGATGACGATGGTCTTCTTACGCCCGATGCGGGAGGCAAGAAAGCCGATCGGTAGATAGGAGATGATCGCAACGCCTGTTGCAACGAGCAGACAGGTGGAGACGTGGTTGAGTCCCGACGCCCACATCTTGGTGGCATATTTGCTAAACGCCGTGGTGACCGCGTTGTAGCCTAAAAACCAGAGCGTGATGGTAGCCAGAATCAGAATCAGGCTGCGCATGACATCCGGCGGAAGCTTTTGCTTGCCGTCCACCTCGATGGACTTGCTTTGATCCGCGTCCTCGGAGACGCCGTAATTGATGTCCTTCATCTGCTGGACCAGCTTTCGCTCCGGCACGAAGAAGAAGACCGTCAGCGCGGCGAGCACCATCAGTACCGCAACCGCAAGGAAGAGATAGAGATAATTCGTGCGCCCGTTTGCGCCGTCAAACACCAGTATTTTCATGACGACGAGCGTAAACGCGCCGCCAACCGCACCCATGAGGTTGATGATTGCGTTGCCCTTGCTGCGCACGGGCTTTGGCGTCACATCCGGCATGAGCGCGACCGCGGGTGAGCGATAGGTGCCCATGGCGAGCAGCAGCGCGCCGAGTACGACGATGAACACGATCATGGACGTGGAGTTTGCCCATGTGCCATAGCTGTTATCCAGCGCGGGGATGAGCATCATCAGTAGAACGGCCGCAATCGTGCCGCCGACGATGAAGGGAATGCGCCTGCCGACCTTGTCGCTCAGCGCGCCGAACAGCGGCAACAGGAAGAGAGCCACGATGTTGTCGAGACTCATGATAATGCCCGCAGGGCCGTCGCCAAGATGGTAGGTGTCCCGCATGATCAGGGGGATGATGGCGTCGTACATCTGCCAAAACGAGCAGATGGAGAGAAACGCAAAGCCGACAAGGAACGTGCGCTTATAGTTCAGTTTCATGTGCTGTCTCCGATTTTTATAAGATATGGAAGATGGAACCGAGCAGGCGCCCTGCCGCAGTATTATATACATGGTATCGTAATTGGCGTATAATAACAACAAAAATCGACGTAAAAATCAACCGGAGGATGAATATCATGTGGATTACGCTCGCGGTTCTGCTCGTGCTGATCACGCTCTGGCTCGCGCTGATTATGCCCGCGCGGAGCACAAAAACGCAGCGCGCGCCGTTTCTCGGACGGACGTTTGCCCACCGCGGACTGTTTAGCGCCGACCAGAGCGTGCCGGAAAATTCGTTGGCGGCGTTTCGCGCGGCGGTCGAGGCGGGCTATGGCGTGGAGCTGGACGTGCAGCTCACGAGTGACAAGCAGGTCGTGGTGTTTCACGACGACGATCTCAAGCGCGTTTGCGGCGTGGATGCAAGGGTGGACGCATATACGCTGGAAGAGCTCAAGCAGATGCCGCTCTGCGGCACGGGGGAGCGTATACCGCTGTTTACCGAGGTGCTCGCGACCCTCGACGGCAAGATTCCGATGATTGTAGAGCTCAAGAGCGGCGGGGACTGGAAAACGCTCTGCCCAAAGACGCTGGAGCTGCTGCGCGCTTATCAAGGCGATTATTGCGTGGAGAGCTTTCATCCTTCGCTCGTGCGCTGGTTTTATCTCAACGCGCCGGAGATTTTGCGCGGGCAGCTTTCGGAGGCCGCGCGGTATTCGCGCAAAGGATTGCCGCTGCATCAGGCGATCATGCTGAGCAGACTGCTCACCAATATTCTCACGCACCCGCATTTCATCGCCTATCGCGTTGGGCCAAAGTGCCTCTCCGTTCGCGCTTGCGAATGGCTCGGCGCAATGCGCGTTTGCTGGACTGCGCGGCCTGCGGACGACCACGCGAAGCTGACGCGCAGGAACGATGCGATCATATTTGAACATTACCGGCCGGAGACGCATTTTCGCGCCGCGCGAAACGGCTGAAGCGGTCCACAGGACGGAGAAACATTTTTTGAGCGGATGAGGTGAAGCATGAAAGATATTGCAGTGATCGCCTACGGGTTTCTTTGCGTGATGCTGCCCGCACTGGGGCTGTATCGCGTGCTGCATACGGTTGATCAAACCAAAGGGATCGCCGAGCCGCGCTATCGCCTCGTCATGATACTGGCGCTTTCGGCCTATGTCGCGGGGGTGTTTTATTTTACGGGAGCGGGCACGGTATACGACATTCGCCAATATGGATTGGGCGCGATGGCGCTGCGGGTGAATTTGATTCCGTTTTCCGCAGGGCCGATTGACACCACCGGATATTTGCTCAACGTGGTTCTCTTTCTGCCGCTTGGCTTCCTGCTGCCGCTGATTTGGCCGGAAAAAGACCATATCTGGGATGCTTTTTTCGCGGGTCTTGCGTTTTCGCTGCTCATTGAGCTGAGCCAGCTGCTGAACCTTCGCGCCACGGATATTGACGACCTTTTGCTCAACACGGTCGGCGCAGAGTTCGGATACGCGCTATATCGGGTATATGCCGCGATTACGCAGCGAAAAAAACGCGCGAAAACAGGACTTCGCGCTGAGGCGCTGCTCTATTTTGCCGTGATGTTTCTAGGCCGGTTCCTGCTGTTTAACGAGTTTGGATTTGCAAAAATCCTGTATGGGTTTTAAGTATATGCAACAAAGTCAACGAACCTGACACGATGATGTCAGGTTTTTTGTTTTATGCTGGATTCATCAGGAATGAAGGAGACACATATGGAACCGCAGTTTGAGTTTTTGATGGAATACAAAGAGCTCTATCAACCAAAGACCGTGCCCGAAATCATCGACGTGCCGGAGATGACGTTTTTCGCCGTGGATGGCCATGGCAACCCGAATGATGAGGACGGGGAATACAAAAGCGCGGTCGGGCTGCTCTACGCGCTGAGCTACACGGTGAAGATGAGCCAAAAGAGCGGCACAGACCTCTCGGGGTTTTTTCCGTACAAGGTGGCTCCGCTGGAAGGGTTCTGGCAGATGGCGGAAGGCGTTCCCGGCGTTGACTACGGCAACAAGGACGCGTTTGAGTGGACGAGCGTGATCCGCCAGCCGGCGTTTGTGGATGAACGCGTGTTTGACTGGGCCTGCGAGCAGGTGCGAAAAAAGAAGGGGGTGGACGCGTCCCGCGCGCGTCTCTGGCGTTATCGCGAGGGACTCTGCGCGCAGATGATGCACATCGGCCCGTATGACGCGGAGCCGGCGAGCGTGGAGCAGATGGACGCGTTTCTCGCCGAAAACGGTTATCGCAACGACCTCGGCCTCCGCCGTCACCACGAGATCTATCTGGGCGATCCTTTGCGCACAAAACCGGACAAACTCAAAACGATCTTGCGGCATCCGGTGGCGAAGAGTTAGGTCGCTAAAAGTCAAAAGCGCATATAGCCGAGACGGGACGGCTTTTCATCAGAAAAGTCTCCCCCAAAAACAAAACAACCAAAAATCAAAAACCCAAGAGATAGATGGATGGCTTTTCACCAGAAAAGTCTCCTCCAAAAACAAAACAACCAAAAATCAAAAACCCCCGCGTTCTTTGCGGAGGCTTTTGATTGGGATGGGATGGGAGGTAATATTGGGGGTCTGTCAGTCTTATGTCCTTGCTCTGATGATAATGTACTCTACGCTTGTGGATTAGCAATGGATAGAAAGTGAACTTCCTGTTACACACAAATTGGCACTGAAACAATCCGTTTTTGCCCCGATGTCACAGAAGAAAATCGATTTTCGATCGCGCAAAAATTCAGCATTTATGCGCAAAACTGAACAAAACGGCGTACATTTTTTACGCGTATCAGGGCAAGAGAAAAATCTTTCCGTTTGACGCAATGGTGATATCAGCACGAAAATGAGAAAAAACGTCTTGCAATTTCATCCTCCTTGTGTATAATAATATTTGCACTCGGGGTTATAGCTCAGCTGGTCAGAGCGCTACGTTGACATCGTAGAGGTCGTTGGTTCGATCCCAACTAATCCCACCACCTTTAAAATTGATTATCCTGCGGTGTGCGTTACGTCTTCCGTTATAAACCCACAAAGTAACTTCGGGAGCGTTTCGTTGAGAAGACAAGATCAGGCCCGTTACGGATGGGAAGATCGCGGCGATCACGGCGCACCCACCTGCCGAGAGGCGGGTGTTATTAAGAGGACGAACGGCACTTCGGGATACTCAGAAGACCGCATTGCGGAATTGTGTAATGGTAGCACCTACGACTCTGACTCGTATTGTCTAGGTTCGAGTCCTAGTTCCGCAGCCAAGAAAAAGCCCGAAAACGGGGCTTTTTTTGTTTTATAGTACCGTACAATAACGTACGTAAATAAATTGTTTCTTGCCAATTTCTTGCCAGAATCTTGCCGGGGATTGCCGGGGATTGCCGGGGATTATCGGTTTATTTCGCAAAGATAGCCAAGTAAGTAGCCCCGCTGCGGGGGCTACTTAACGTTAGATTGTTATTATAGTAATCTTCGTTCCCTTGATATGCAACTCCGTCAAACAGAAACGATTTATGCACCCGAAATTACAGCTTCTGAAAGATGAGCGTAAATACTGTCCTGTCGCCGCCACCCAGCCCGCTTCCTCCGGCGACAGTGGTTGTCATCGTACAAAGCGTCCATCCATTAGCAGCGTACCTGTTGAGCGTGCTGTCAAGTAACACTAGGTTTTTTGCATCATGTCCAATGAATTTCTCTTTTAGGACGACTTGTTCGGTCTTGTATTGCATGATTCCAGCTCCTTTGATAATTTATTGCTTGGCAGTTTTTGCTACTAAGTATCTGGCACTGCATTATA
>JAQVML010000024.1 GCA_028703645.1 Eubacteriales bacterium | reverse complement strand
AACCGACGCGGATATTCTCGCGGCTTTTCTCTCGCAATACTATGCGGAGTCCGGCTCGTTTGTGCCGGAGGTGATTCTCTATCAGGACGCGACGGATATGGAAACCATCTCCGGCTGGCTCAGCGGCCTGGCGAAGCGCAAGGTTGAGGTGCATCGCCCGCAGCGCGGCGAGAAGCGCAAGCTCACCGAGATGGCGTATCGCAACTGCCTCGACGTGCTGGAAAAAGACGCATCCCTGCAAAAACGCGCTTGGGAGCGCGGCGAAGGCGCGCTGACGCAACTAAGCGCCATTCTCGGCTTGGAGACGGTACCGACCAGAATCGAATGCTTTGATAACTCGCATATTCAGGGTCGCGACACCGTGTCCTCCATGGTTGTCTTTACCGACGGTCAACCGGATAAGAGCGCTTACCGCCGGTTTCGCATTCGCGCGGAGGCGGGCGGCAACGACCTCATCGCCATGAGGGAGGCATTGGAACGCCGTTTCAAGAAGGCCGCTGAACAGGAAGCGGGATTTCTCCCATTGCCCGATTTGCTGGTCATGGATGGCGGCCCCGCGCAGCTTCAGGTCGCGCTGGAAGTGCTGGAATCCTTCTCGCTTGATTTTATTCCGACAGTCGGCCTCGCGGAACTCAGCGAGACGATCTATATTCCCGGCGAGCCGATGCCGATTCAGCTGCCGCGCAACTCCGCGCCGCAGCACCTGATTGAGCGCCTGCGCGACGAGGCGCACCGATTTGCGATCAGCTACCACCGCAACGTACACAATCGAAACGCGCTATATTCCGTGCTGGACAGCATCCCCGGTGTGGGAGACAAGCGAAAGCGCGCGCTGTTTGACGCGTTTCTTACGATCGACGCAATCAAGGCCGCCACACAGGAGGAACTGAGTGCGGTTTCGCTGATCGATTCCCGCACGGCGGAGTCGGTCTATCAATATTTTCATCCGGACGAGTCTGCTGCATTGCCGGAAGAACCAAAGAACGAATAAACGCGAACAAAGCGCCCCGCGAAGGGCGCTTTGTGATTCTTTCATTCTTGCATCAACCGTCAACGAGTTTTCCCACGATGGGCAATCCTTCCAGATTCTTCAACCCGTGCGGCGATTTGTTTTTGATGATATCCGTCAGGTCGTTTCCAGCCGAATATCCGTTGTGATCGCCATTCCCCCATGCTTTTACATTGCTCATGTCGTAGATAATACCATCGACGGCAACATAAGCGGGATTCCCGTTTTTTCCATCGTACTGCTTTAGTTGATCCAGCGTGAGCTCCAGCGTTTCGTTTGCCGCGGTGTCCGTCGTCACGATGTCGCTTGGTGCGCTGGTCGCAACAGCCGCCGCGCTGTCGGTTACCGCTGCTGTCGCTGCGGCAGGATTATTGACGGCTCCACTTGCGCAACCAACCGCAAAGAGCGCGAGGGTTAAAACACTTATTCCAATCACAATCAATCGTTTCATATATTCAATCTTCCTTTCAAGTAGTTTTAAATGTTTGATGTCTGTTAACATCATCTAACCTTAGGATAGCAAAAAAGTCGATCGTGTGCAATCGACTTTCGTTTGTTGTGTGTGACTACATCACGCAGTATGCGGTTCGCTATTTTGCGCCCATCTGCTCCGCGATCTCTCGCACGAGCTCCTTGAGGCCTTCCGGCGCAGGCACATAATAGGCGCGCTCGGCAGTTTCAATCTTGAGCGACGGCGCCGTGTGTTTTCTCGTGATCGATACTTCGACGATACTGACCTCGACAATTTGCGAAAACGGAACGGAGAACGTCTCTCCCTGCTCGCTTATCGCCGGATTTGGAAGAGAAGTTCCAGTTACGCCAGTTTCATCCATTGTGAAGCTTACGCCGAGAAGTCGACGCTTGATCGCGAGCGCGTTGAAACTATTATAGCCCAGATACAGGATGATTGCGAAGCTCACGAGTAGTACCATCTGCGGCGACGCGGTCGTTAGTAGCGCAGTTTGGCCCAAACTTACACGCGCGAGATTGATCACATTGATGACGACGATGAACAGTAGCACGACCGCATTGCTCCAAAACGTGAGATCCAGCAGCATCGTCGCCTGACGATCTACTTTTGCGGTAATATTCTTCATACGTATTCCTTCCAACCAACCGGACCAGGATGCAAACGGAGGGCGGGTAACCCCGCCCTCCACATCGGAACCCGATTATTCTTCCTCTTCTTCTTCCTTCTTCGCCGACTCAATGATCTTCTTGGCGATGTTGGCGGGCACATCCTCATAACGGACAAACTCGCTCGTGAAGGAGCCGCGGGACTGCGTCATGCTGCGCAGATCGGTCGCATACTTGAACATTTCGGAGAGCGGTGCTTCCGCGACGACGACGGTGCCGCCATCGACGGGGTTCATGCCCAGCATACGTCCGCGACGGGAGGAAAGATCTCCGCTGATCGCACCGACATAATCGCTCGGCACGAAGATTTCGTAGCGGTAGATTGGCTCGATGAGCGTCGGGTTCGCTTTGACGCAGGCCGCTTTATAAGCCAGGCGCGCAGCGGATTTGAACGCGACTTCCTTAGAATCGACGGGGTGATATTTTCCGTCGTAGAGCGTGGCCTTGATGCCGACCATCGGATAGCCCGCGAGCACACCGCGCACGAGTGCTTCCTTGAGGCCCTTTTCAACCGCGGGAATGAATTCCCTCGGAACCACGCCACCGACGATTGCGTTGACAAACTCATATTCCACGCCTTCGGGAGCCGGCTCAAAGCGCATCTGAACGACGCCGTATTGGCCGCTTCCGCCAGACTGCTTCTTATGCTTGCCTTCGGCTTCCGCCATGGTATGAATGGTTTCACGATACGGGATGCGCGGATCGGAGAGTTGCGCTTCCACGTTGTTCTTGTTCTTGAGCTTGCCGCAAACGACCTCAATGTGCATTTCGCCAAGGCCCTGAATCAGCACGTCGCCCGTCTCCGCGTTCTTCTCGATCCGAATGGTCGGGTCTTCTTCCGTAATACGGTTGAGGCCGGAGATGACCTTGTCGTCCTCGCCCTGCTTCTTTGCGGTGACCGCAAGCGAGATCGCAGGTTTCGGGAACTCGATCTCGTCAAACACGATGGGATCGCTTGCATCGCAGAGCGTATCGCCCGTCGAGGTGTATTGAAGCTTTGGAACCACGCCGATATCGCCCGCACACAGTTTTTCGATCGGGTACGTCTTCTTGCCGCGCATCATGGCCGGTGCCGTGGGCTTTTCCGCCTTTTCCGCGTTGGCGTTGTAGAGCGGAACACTGATATCCAGCGTGCCACGGTAGACCTTGACGATCGAGTATTTGCCAAACTGGTCAAACGTCGTCTTCACGACCTGCGCCGCAAACTTGCCGTCCTGCTTGACGACGACGTCCTCGCCCGTCTTGACGCTCTTTGCGTTCGGCGCTTTTGCCAAATCTGCAGAGGGCAGATAGTTTACGATGGCATCCAGCAGCGTCGCAACGCCGATGTTCTGCGCCGCGGAGACGCAAGCCACGGGCGTAATCGCACCTGTCTGAACGCCGAAGGAAAGGCCTTTCAACAGTTCTTCACGGCTGAGTTCGAATGTTTCGAGATACTTTTCCATCAGCTCTTCGTCCACTTCTGCGGCGGCTTCGGCGAGCTTTTCATAATACGTCTGCGCCTTGCTCTCCATGGTGGAGGGGATTGCGACTTCCTTCTCTCCTTTGCCGTCAAAGAGCTTTGCGGTCATGTGAACGACGTCCACATATCCTTTGAATGCGCCGCCTTCAATGATTGGCAGCTGAACCGGAACCACGCTGGGGCCAAACTTTGCGTTGATCTCGCCCATCACCTTCTCGAAGTTCGCGTTTTCGCGATCGAGCTGGTTAATAACGATCATACGCGCTTTGTGCGCTTTTTCGCACATTGCCATGGCTTTCTCCGCGCCGACAACCGGGCC
Source organism: Eubacteriales bacterium (assembly GCA_028703645.1). GTDB lineage: Bacteria > Bacillota > Clostridia > Christensenellales > CAG-138 > UBA7703. Next base: position 5,693 of record JAQVML010000024.1, on the reverse strand, counting down.
GGAGACCGCGCTGACGACGATCAGCGCACTATCCGCAAGCGTCATTGCCGCGGTGACTTCTCCGTAAAAGTCAAAGAAGCCGGGTGCGTCGATGACGTTGATCTTTGTGTTTTTCCACTCCAGTGGAGCAAGGGCGACGTTGATGGAAATGCCGCGGGCGATCTCCTCGGGGTCATAGTCGGTGGTCGTGTTGCCGTTTTCAACCTTACCCAGGCGGTCGATTAGCCCGGCATTAAACAGCATAGCCTCTGTCAGCGTGGTCTTGCCTTCGCCGCCATGTCCGAAAACGCCAATATTACGAATGTCTTTCGCGGTATAATCCTTCATTTCGGTTCCCCCTGTAGATGATTTGAACGCATAGAGTGCGTATTTCGAATCCGCCTGATGCGGATACAGTTCCGATCATAAGAAACCAAGAGTTGATGCGCGTTTGTCAAAAATGTCGCGCCACATATTATTTTATCAGCTTCAAAACGCCTTGTAAACCACGAATTTAGCGGATCTATCGACCCGGATCAAACGTTCCAGCTTGCCAGATACGCTTCCTGTTCGTCACTCAGTTGATCGATGGTGATGCCGATCGCGCTGAGTTTACGCATCGCGACTTCGCGATCGATCTCCTTCGGCACGGCGTAAAGCTTTGGTTCGAGTTGTCCGCGGTGATCCGCAACATAGCGCGCGCAGAGCGCCTGAATGCCGAAACTCATGTCCATAATCTCCGCCGGATGCCCGTCTCCTGCGGCAAGGTTGACCAGACGTCCTTCGCCGATGACGTTGAGCCAGCGACCGTTTGCAAGCTGAAACCCAACGATGTTTTTACGCATTTCTTTGCTGTCGACTGCGATTTCCGCGAGGCGATGGACGTTGACTTCCACGTCGAAATGTCCCGCGTTGGTCAAAATCGCGCCGTCTTTCATAGCAAGAAACTCCGGCTCGTCAATAACCTTGATATCCCCCGTTACGGTGACAAAGATGTCGCCAAGCTTCGCGGCCTCGATCATCGGCATCACGGCAAAGCCGTCCATGACCGCTTCGATGGCTTTGATGGGGTCGACTTCGGTGACGACGACGGCGGCTCCAAGCCCTTTTGCGCGCATCGCGACACCCTTGCCGCACCAACCGTAGCCCGCAACGACGACGGTTTTGCCCGCGATCACGAGATTTGTCGTGTGGTCAATGCTGTCAAACACGCTTTGGCCCGTGCCATATCGGTTGTCAAATAGGTGCTTGCAGTCCGCGTTGTTGACCGCGAACATCGGGAAACGAAGTTCCTTGGCCTTATCCATCGCAACAAGACGAACAATGCCTGTCGTCGTCTCCTCGCAACCGCCCAGAATACGCTGGATCAACTGCGGAAACTTTGTATGAACCGCGTGAACGAGATCGCCGCCGTCGTCGATGATGATGTCCGGTTCCGCCATGAGCACGCTCTCGATGCACTCGCTGTATTCTTCTTTGGTGGCTCCATGAAGCGCAAACACGTTGATTCCATCCGCAGCAAGCGCCGCGACTACATCGTCCTGCGTTGAAAGCGGGTTGCTGCCGGTGACATACATCTCCGCGCCGCCCGCCGCAAGCACGCGGCAAAGGTAGGCCGTCTTCGCCTCCAAATGAATGGAAAGCGCAATCTTCAACCCTGCAAAGGGCATGTCTTTTTCAAAGGAAGCGCGAATGCCGTTTAAAATCGGCATGTTGCGGCGAACCCAGTCGATCTTCTGTTCACCTTGCGGCGCGAGGGAGATATCGGCAATGCGGTACATGTTGTGTTCTCTCCTTGATTGATTTTGCTTGGATTTTATTGGTTTGTCGTTTGCTGCGCCTTTGCCTGCTGCGCAAAGGCGTTGATTGCCGCCTGCAACTGTGTGTCCTTCGCGGGGTCCAGCAAATCGATTGAGGTATCTTTGAGTTCGTCCGGCAAATTTACGACGATATCCGGCGTAATGCCAACGCCCTGAATGCAGACTCCGTTCGGCGTATAATACGCGTCCGTCGTCATCTTCACCCAGCCTTTTCCGTTACTCAGGTGAAAAAAGCTCTGCACGATGCCTTTTCCAAACGTCTGCGTGCCAACGATGGTCGCAATTCCGTAATCCTTGAGCGCGCCGGTAAGCAGTTCACTCGCCGAGGCGGAGTTGCCATTGACGAGAACAACGATCGGCATCGAATATTGCTCGGTTCCCATCGAATTGTAGACATCTTCGTCGCCGTTTTTCGAGCGGATGCTGACGATTCGTTTTCCTTTCGGAATCAGCCTGTATGCAACGTTGAGCACTTCGGTCAGACCGCCGCCGGGGTTGTCCCGCAGGTCGATGATCAGCTTGTTGATTCCTTGCTCTTGGAGGGCGTCTACCGCGCTTGTAAAATCGGTTGCAACGCTGCCGTTAAACTCTGAAATATGCACGTAGCCGATGTTCCCGTCCAGTACGGAGGACGTAACGCGCACGATATGGATCTCCGCACGCAGTACGCTGACCGTCGTCTCCACGCCATTTCGCAGATAGGTGATCTCGTCCGACACAGTGGCGTCTTTCGAAAAAAAGGTGATCGCTTCTTCAAGACTCTTTTCCGCGGTGGCGTTTCCGTTTACATTTGTGATGACATCGCCTTTTTGAATGCCCGCCTTGTCCGCCGGCGAGCCACCATAAACGCTGATGACCTTTGCGCCTGTTTCATCCGGAACCTGAATACTGATGCCAATGCCAACATAATCTCCCGCGTTATCAGAGAGCAGTTTTTTGTACTCGTCCTCCGTGAAATACTGCGCGTAGGGATCTTCCAGCTTCGATACCATGCCGCGCATCGCGGCGTCGAGCAGTTTGTCGTTGTCCAGTTCCTTGTCTTTGTAGAAATAGTACTGTGAGTCGATGGTATCCGCCAGTTCCTGTAACGCAGCGGAATCCAGCGCATCTGTTTTCTTGCGGTTGCCCAGCACAAACAAGAGCGATACCGAAAGCATCACAATGAGCGCAAAGCTGATGATAATCGAAATTGTCGAAAAATCGGGGCGTCTTTCGTTCGTAAATGATCTCTTCTTTCTGAATCACTGCCCGAATAACGGACGAATAAATCTTATTTGTTTGATCCGAGAATCGGCGCAAGCACGCGCTTTGGCATATCCGCAAGATCGCAAACGTCAAGATGACGTTCGGGTTTGCCGAGCAGTTCGCTCATTCCCTTCGGAATCGGCGCTCCCGTGATTGCCTTGAGGCGATCCGCATTGGCAAAGTCGTCTTTGTCCGCTGTTTCAAACGCGCCGAGCACGTCGCTTGCGAATTTATACGGATTCGCAGTGGAGAGTAGTATCGTTTGGGTACGATCTCCCGTCTTTTTGACATAGCGCTCATAGACGCACTGCGCAACCGCCGTGTGCGGGTCCATGAGATAGCCGGTCTCGTCAAAGATATGCTTGATGGTTTCGAGCGTGTCTTCCTCCGTACACCAGCCGGCGGAGAACGTTTGCTTGAGTTCGTCCAGCGCGCTCTGCGGCAGGGCGTACATGCCCTTCTCCTTCAATCCCTGCATCCACTCGCGCACCAGCGAGTCGTCGCGATTCGCCAGCTCAAAGAGCAGGCGTTCGAGGTTGGAGGAGATCAGGATGTCGATTGAGCAGCTCATGCTCTGGTAAAACGGGCGGTTGTCGTCGTAAACGCCGCTCTCGAAGAAGTCCGTCAACACATTGTTGCGGTTGGACGCACAGATGAGCTTATTGACCGGCAGCCCCATTCTGCGCGCGTATTCGCCCGCAAGAATGTCGCCAAAGTTGCCGGTCGGAACGCAGAAGTTGACCTTTTCTCCGGGCTTGATTTCGCCGCTTGCAATCAGAGACTGATAGCTCGTGAAATAATATACGATCTGCGGCAAAAGTCTGCCGAAATTGATCGAATTTGCGCTGGAAAGCCGCCAGCCTTTTTCTTTTAGCTCCGATGCGATCGCACGCGAGGCGAAGATTTGCTTGACGCCCGTCTGCGCGTCGTCAAAATTGCCGTGCACGGCGCAGACGTCGACATTATTGCCTTCCTGCGTCACCATCTGTAGGCGCTGCGCTTCGCTCACGCCGCCATAGGGGTAAAACACCAACACGCGGGTGCCTTCGACATCGCGGAAGCCTTCCAGCGCGGCTTTGCCCGTGTCGCCGGATGTGGCGACGAGAATGTAGACCTGCTTCGTTTCGCCCGTTTGGCGCAGCGAGGAGCGCATCAAATGCGGCAGCATCTGAAGCGCTACGTCTTTAAACGCCATGGTCGGCCCGTGCCAAAGCTCCAAAACATGCTCGCCCTCACGGAGTTTGACAAGCGGAGTCACATCCGCGTGGTCAAAGCTCTTGTAAGCCGCGGATATCATGTTCATCAGCTCGGTGGAATCCGTCTGTGGCAAATATGCCTGCATGACGCGGTGCGCGGTTGCTAAATAGCCGCCGCGCACGTCGTTGTTCCAATCAATTGTGGGATACGATTCGGGTACATACAGTCCGCCGGAGGGGCTGATGCCACGCACAATCGCTTCCGCAGCGGATGCGGGTTCGCCGCCTCGCGTGCTCAGGTAACGCATAGGTGTTTCGAGTTCCTTTACTAGTTCAATTACTTTTTGATTGCTGAGTACAATGCTTTTTATATCAATTGCAGCTGCGTTGCCGCCTTTTGAGAAAGGACAGACATGTAAATACACGGATTTGCACCGTTCTATTTCGTAACGGTTCCGCTTGGTTTTACAGTAAATACTCCTTCATGTAAGAGGGGACGGTTTCTTTGCTGCCGGTTATGCTCATAATTACGCTGAGGCTGTTCTTCTCGGAGAATTCCTTCAGGTCGTCGAAGAGTCCCTCAAGATTGTCCAGTTCGTGGCCGATGATGCTGAGCAGTCCATCGATATAGATGGTCTCTAAATCAAAATCACTCGCTGCAAGACCGCAAAGGAATCCGTAAAGCATTTTCGGTGTCGAAATGCCGTAATCCGATGCGTTGATGAAGCGAGCTTTCCTTGAGAGGTCGTAGATGTAACTCGTGTCGTCGTCAATAAAAATCGTGTTCCCTTTTGCCGTCAGGACGGACTTGTTTGCCATTTCGAGAATCTGCTTGGTCTTTCCTGTGCCCTTTTCGCCGAAGATGACTCCAATCAAAGCCGTGGCCCTCCTTGTGCTTTTTTTCATTATAAGCCCATTTCCACAACATGCGCAAGCCATTCGGTTTAATTTCACTAGCCGTTGTCAATACGACGCAATTGAACCACAATTCGCTACGTTTTTAATCCAGCAAAAAACGCCCGCGAGACTGCCTCGCGAGCGTTTGTGTTGCTATGTTCAAAACACGGATTTTACGATTTTATCCACCAGTTTGGTGAACTTTTCCGAGGCGATCGCGGCGGTTTCCTGCACCTCTTCATGCGTCAGCTTCTGTTCTAGAATTCCCGCCGCCATGTTGGTGATCAGCGAAATGCCGATTGTTTTCATGCCGCAATGCGCGGCTGTAATCGCTTCCGGCACCGTCGACATGCCGACTGCGGAGGCCCCAACCGTTCGCGCGAATACGATCTCCGCCGGGGATTCAAACGAAGGGCCGGAGAACATCATGTAGACGCCCTCTTGCAGCGAAACGCCGATTTCTTGCGCCGCCGCGCGAACCTTTTGCCGCAGATCGCGATCATACACATTGGATTGGTCGGGAAAACGCGGACCAAAATCATCGTCATTCGGCCCG
>JAQVML010000023.1 GCA_028703645.1 Eubacteriales bacterium | reverse complement strand
AGCATACACGATGATCGCGAGGCTGTATTTCTCGATGCCGAGTGCGTTGCCGCTGATGGTGCTGGTGACGATGGAGGGGATGCGCGCGATGCTCGTTAATAGAATCCACGGTAGCAGGCGAATCTTGGTCAACCCCGCCAAATAGGTCAGCAGATCCTTTGGCGTACCCGGTATTAAAAACAGAAGAAACGCAGCGACGTTGAGCTTCTTTTCGTCCTGCAGGTATTTGAGTGAGTCGATCTTTTCACGCGGAAAGAACACCTCGACCGCCTTGATGCCGATTTTTCGCACAAAGAGAAACACGATCGTCGTGCCGATGATAGCCCCAATCCAGACCAGCAGCGTTCCCCAGAGCGTACCGAATGCGTAGCCCGCCGCGAGCTCAAACGGCTCGCCCGGAATAAACGCGATGACGATCTGCAATATGATGAGGCCGACGAACAGCACCCGTCCCCAGGCACCGCGCGCTTCTACCCACGCGCGAAACGAGGCGGGGTCGCCAAGCGTCTTAACGATCGGGCCGCCGACGAAGATCGTCAACAGTACGAGTACGAGAATAAACACCGTGATCGAGGCGATGGCGGCGATCTTTTGCCCGCGGGTTGCGGGCGGCTTTGGCCCGGTTGGTTCCGTTTTCTGCATACGCTGAGTATAGCGGAATTGCGCGCGAAAAACCACGTGAACGAGGCAACATTTTTGTGAACGCTTTTGAGCGATTCATTGCGATGTTACGATACCATCCGTTTCTCATAACATTATCTCAATCGGTAAAACTTATGCTTTTCAAACACGACAAAACCAGATAGAATACGCGCATGGCTACTATTTTGCTTGTCATCATCTATCTTGCGTTCATCAGCCTCGGCTTGCCGGACTCTATGCTCGGCGCGGCGTGGCCTGTTGCTTACGCGCAACTTGGCGCGCCCGTTTCCTACGCGGGGTTTGTCTCCATCGGCATCACGATCGGCACGGTCGTCTCCAGCCTCGTCTCCGTCCGCGTGATTCGAAAATTCGGCACGGGATGGGTGACCGCGGTCTGCGTGCTGCTCACGGCGAGCGCGTTGTTTGCAATCTCGTTTACAAAGAGCTTTTACGTGCTGCTCCTGCTTGCGGTTCCGCTGGGGCTTGGCGGCGGTGCGATCGACGCCGCGCTGAATAACTATGTGGCGCTGCACTACAAGGCGAGCCACATGAGCTTTTTGCATAGTTTTTGGGGTGTGGGCGCTACCATCAGCCCTTTGATCATGTCGCAGTTCCTCAAGCAAAACGGAAACTGGCAGGGCGGTTATCGCTTCGTTTCCATCATTCAGATGTCGCTCGCGTTCATCATGTTTGTGACGCTGCCGCTCTGGGGAAAGGTGCCGCATGCGAGCGCGGATGAACTGCTGGGCGGGCCGATCGAGATCGACAACCGCGCGGCGATCAAGAAGCGCGGCGCGATCTTTGCGGTGCTCTCGTTCTTCTTCTATTGCGCGGGAGAAGCCAGCGTCAGTCTCTGGGCCACGACTTATTTTGTGAGCGTGCGTGGCGTGGAGTCGAGCGTTGCTGCAAGTTGGGGTTCGCTGTTCTTCTTTGGCATCATGGGAGGGCGCATGATCTCCGGCTTGCTCGCCATGCGCGTCAAGGAGCGCACACTGATCAACGCAGGGCTTTTAATCGCGGTTCTCGGCGCGCTGCTGTTGGCGCTGCCGCTGCCGCAAGTGTTCTCACTCGTGGGGCTGTTGCTCTTCGGTCTCGGGTGCGCGCCGGTGTTTCCAAACCTCATTCACATCACGCCGCAGCGCTTCGGCGCAAATTATTCTCAGGCGATCATTGGCCTACAGATGGCGTCCGCCTATTTAGGAGCCACCCTGATGCCGCCGTTGGTCGGCTGGATTGGGCAGGTAGTCGGTTTTTCGGGACTGCCGTATTATCTACTCGCGTGCCTTGCGCTCCTGTATATGACGATTCTCGTCTGCAACCGCGAAACGGGATTTGGTTCGGCGAAAACAGAGGCTGCATAACGCTCTAGCAACGCATAAACAACGGCGCGGATTTCTCCGCGCCGTTTGTGCTACTTGGGTTTGTTAGCCAACCACGATGTTGACGATGTTCTTGACCACGATGATCTTGCGCACTGTCTTGCCTTCCAGATGGGGCTTGACGTCCTCGCAGGCGAGCGCCGCAGCTTCGACGGCCTTTGTGTCCAGCGAGAGGGAAAGCGTAATGCGACCGCGCACCTTGCCGTTGACCTGAATGCCGTATTCTACTTCATTCTCAACCAGCGCACTCTCATCATATGCGGGCCACTGCTGATCCTGCATCGGCGTGTAGCCCAGCGCTTCATTGATCTCCTCGCTGATGTGCGGGGCAACGGGCGCAAGCAGAACCACCAGCGTGTGCAACTCGTCCTTCGTGAGCTGGCCTCTTGCGTAGAAGTCGTTTGTCAGCGCCATCATCGTCGCAATCGCGGTGTTGAACTTCATGCGCTCGTAGTCCTCGCCGACCTTTTTGATGGTCGCGTGAACCTTCTTCTTCATCTCGGCGTCGGTGTCGCCCGTGCCAACCACCATGTCCTGCAGCGCCCAAACGCGGTCGAGGAACCGGCGGCAGCCGCGCGTGCCCTGCTCGTTCCACGGGATCGGCTGGTCAAACGCGCCCATAAACATGACGTAAGTGCGGAAGCTATCCGCGCCATAGGTCGGGATATAGTCGTCCGGGTTGACCACGTTGCCGCGGGATTTGCTCATCTTCTCGCCGTTGCTGCCAAGCACCATACCGTGGCTCGTGCGCTTCATGTAAGGCTCGCTCGTGGGAACGAGGCCGAGGTCGAAGAGGAACTTGTGCCAGAAGCGGGAATACAGCAGATGCAGCGTCGTGTGCTCCATGCCGCCGTTATACCAGTCGACCGGCGTCCAGTAATCCAGCGCCTCGCGGGAGGCGAATTCTTTGTTGTTGTGCGCGTCGGTATAGCGAAGGAAATACCAGCTCGAACCCGCCCAGTTGGGCATGGTGTCCGCTTCGCGCGTCGCGGGGCCGCCGCACTTCGGACAGGTGGTGTGGAGCCAATCCTTCGCGCGGGCGAGGCAGCTGCTTCCGTCGTCGGTGGGCGTAAAATCGTCCAGCATCGGCAACTCCAGCGGGAGCTGATCGTAGGGAATCGGCACCCAGCCGCAGTGCTCGCAATAAACCAGCGGGATGGGTTCGCCCCAGTAACGCTGACGCGAGAAGACCCAGTCGCGGAGCTTGAAATTCACCTTGCGCTCGCCGATGCCCTCTTTGACGAGCCAATCGATGATCGCGGGGATGGCTTTTTCCACCTCCATACCGTCGAGGAAGCCGGAGTTGACCATCTTGCCCTTCGCGCAGTCGGTGTATGCTTCTTTTTCGATGTCGCCGCCCGCGACCACCTCGATGATCGGGAGGTTGAACACCTTGGCGAAGTCATAGTCGCGCTCGTCGTGTGCGGGAACCGCCATGATCGCGCCCGTGCCGTAGCCCATGAGGACATAGTCGCTCGTCCAAACGGGAATCTCTTTGCCGTTGACGGGGTTGATGGCGTAGATGCCGCTCAGCGGCACGCCGGTCTTATCCTTGGCGAGTTCGCTGCGCTCAAAGTCACTCTTGATCGCGGCGGCCTTCTGATAGGCGCGCACCGCGTCGAGATTGGTGATGTTCGCTTGATACTGCTCGATCAACGGATGCTCCGGAGACACGACCATGTAGGTGGCTCCAAAGAGCGTGTCCGGTCGCGTGGTGAAGACCGTGAGTTTCTCGTCTGTGCCCTTGATCGGGAAGTTGACCAGCGCGCCTTCACTGCGGCCGATCCAGTTAATCTGCTGGGCTTTGATCTTCTCAAGATAGTCCACGGTGTCGAGGTCGTCGATCAACCGCTGGGCATACGCCGTGATCTTCAGCATCCACTGGGAGCGCACCATGCGCACCACCTGGCCGCCGCAGCGCTCGCAAACGCCGTCCACCACCTCTTCGTTGGCGAGACCGACCTTGCAGCTCGTGCAGAAGTTGATCGGGATTTCCGCCTTGTAGGCGAGTCCCTTTTCGTAGAACTTGAGGAAGATCCACTGCGTCCATTTATAGTAGTCGGGGTCAGTGGTGTTGACCTCGCGGGAATAGTCAAACGAGTAGCCGAGCCGTTGCAGCTGGTTACGGAAACGGATGATGTTGTCGTGCGTCACCTTCGCCGGATGGATGCCGGTTTTGATGGCGTAGTTTTCCGTCGGCAGTCCGAACGCGTCGTAGCCGATGGGATACAGCACGTTATAGCCTTCGAGACGGCGTTTGCGCGCGATGACGTCCATGGCGGTAAAAGGACGCGGGTGGCCGACGTGGAGACCCTGCCCGGAGGGGTAGGGAAACTCGATCATCGGGTAATATTTGGGTTTCTCCGAGCCGGTGATCGCTTCATAGCAATGCGAATCCGCCCAGATTTTTTGCCACTTGGCTTCAATCGCCTGTGGGTCGTAACGTTCCTGCATGAGACAAAATCCTCCGAAACTATCCTAAATATGTAGGATATCTTCTTTGAGGTTGTTTGTCAATTCTTGGGAGGAATTCACATACTGGAACAGAAACAGAGCGAATCGAATTCTGAAGCAGACACAAACTCGAAAATGCACTTCCTTTACGCCGCCAAAAAATCGTGATACAATTTGTTGCGTCCAAAGGCGTCTTTTTTGAAACCCATCCCGCGGACAAAATTACGAAAAATTATCAGGAGGCGCAGTTTATGGATTCGTATACCGCTCCCTTAACACCGGAAGAGCAGTCCCACAACAAACAATCCGTCACCGCAATGGTGCTCGGTATCGTGAGTCTCGTGGTTACCTGGTTCCCCATCATCGGTCTCGTTCTCGCGATTGTGGGCCTGACCATGAGCCGCTCCAACCGCAGATTTGCGGAGGCGCACGGGTTTAAAGAGAACAGCATGAACACCGCGGGCTATGTCACCAGCATCGTCGGCCTCGTGCTCGGCATTCTCACGATCCTCGTGACCATTCTCGTGATCGCGTTCGGGTTCGTTACGCTGGCGGGCGTGTGGCATTATGCCGATCTGCCGCGTATCTTCTATTGACGGAATAATCGGACGCAATCGTGGGGGAAAATTTCTTCACTGTCTCTCTACTTGACGCATCATTTTGAGGAGCAACATGTTACCATCTTTTCAAGCTCTCGGGCTGACGATTCCTATGTATGGCGTGATGTCCGCGTTGGGCATGCTCGCCGCGTTCGTCCTTCTTGGTTTTACCAGAAAGCACACGCGTTTTTCGGAAGATCAGGCGCTCTCCGCTGCGCTTTGGGCCATCATAATGGGCTTTATCGGCGCGAAGGTGCTCTTTTGGATCGTCGAGATCGATCAAATCATCGCCGATCCCAGCTATCTGCTGCATACGCTGCGTGAAGGATTTGTGTTCTACGGCGCGCTGATCGGCGGACTCGGCGGAGTCGCGATCTATTCGTTGAGAAAGAAGCTGCCATTCTTCTCGCTGACGGATTATTTCATTCCCGCGCTGGTGATTGGCCATGCGTTCGGGCGCATCGGCTGCTTCTTTGCCGGCTGCTGCTATGGAATGGAGTGCGAAACGCCGATTTCGATCGTTTTCCCCTCTGGCGGCGCCGCTCCGGCGGGCATCCCGCTGCTGCCGACGCAGTTGATGGAGAGCGCGTTTCTGTTTCTGCTGTGCGCGTTCCTCGTTTGGCGGCTGACCAAGAAAAAGCCGTTCGGCACCGTTTCCGGCTGGTATATGGTGCTCTACGGCGCGTGGCGCTTTACGATTGAGTTTTTCCGCAACGATGAGCGCGGCTTTGTCGGCGCACTGTCCACGAGCCAGTTCATCAGCATCTTTGTGTTCGCAGGTGGCGTGGCGCTGCTGCTGCTCGTCAAATTCGGCGTGCTAAAGAAGACGGTGCTCGATCTGCCGATTCCGGTGGAAGAAGAGCCGAAGAAGAAACAGAAAGACAAAGTCGAAGCTACCGAAGAAGCCGTAAAAGAAGAAGCCAAACCGGTAGAAGAAACCAAGCCGGAAGAACCGAAGGCCGAGGCCGAAGCCAAACCGGAAGCTAAGCCGATAGAAAAAGAATAAAGAGTTCTAACAAAAGGAGCTGTCCCAGAAACGGACAACTCCTTTACTATTGTTTTTTTCTGCCTTGATTATACTTGAAAACTGTATACCATGCGCTTGCACTATCTGTATACTATGTTACTACTCTGTACATATCATCCGCCCGCGATACTCCAACCCAAATTCAAAAGGCTGTCCGTGAAAGAAAATCCTTTCGGGACAGCCTTTTTTTCGTAATATAAATCTAACTTAGAAGATTTACCTTAAAAGTAAAACCTCTTTTTGAGTTCTTCCTTCACCCTTGCTCTGCGGTTGAGAATCAACAGCGAGCTCGCGAGCACGAGGCAGGGGAACAGTACATACAGCGACCAGGTCGGCCAGGCGATCGCATTTTTATAAAGACTGATGAAGAAATCGATGGCGACGACGAGAAGACCAATGCAGGTCAACGCAAAGGTAAAGCGAATCAGCACCGGAATCTTACACTTTGGCAAGGTCATCATCGCAAAGAACCAGCACATCACGGTGGTGAGCAGCGTAATGGGCAACCCCAGCAGCAGGAACCAGCGCCAACTGCTTTGCGTGAGCACGCGGATGAGCAACAGCAGCACGCTGACCGCGCTCGCGTCGATCACCGCGTAGAGAATCTTCGGCATGCGCGCAATCATCGGCAGCAAAAAGACCGTAAACAGCACGAGCTCGCCGCCAAGCACCAGATAACTCCAAGTCAGCTGCTTGCTCACCAAAATATTTGCGAGCATCGCGGTAAAGAGCGGAATCAGCAACAACAGCGAAACAAACGAGGCGATGTAGCGCCGATCGATGTTTTTATCCAGGTGCTCCACATGCGCCGGATACGGGCGAATGGGTTTTTCTTCTTTTAGTTCGTTTGGGTTGATGACCTCGGTGCCGCAGAGCGGGCAGCGCGGTTCACTCTTTTGCAGCTCTACGCCGCAGTTGACGCAATAACTCATAATCCTTTTCCTCCGCAATGGATGCGAACTCAATTCTATCTTTTGGCGGGTAAGCCCGCGTTTACTCTCTTTGGTTGCTTTCCACCTTCACGGGGATGCCCAGCTTGACAAGACGGGTGAAAAACTCACGCTCCAGCCAGGGCTCGGCAATCGTTCGGGTGAAGTTGATGCGAAGCCTGTTGTGATAGGTCAGCGCGGCGCAACACACGCGATTATCCGCCAACGGGCCAAGGATAAAGTCCATTCGCCGTACATACTGCGCCATCTCCTCCGGCAGCCTGGCGACGCCGAGGTTGCTGATTGTGGTGGAGGAGAGCACGTCGCCCACCTGCGAATAAACATATTTGAGCGCCATATTCTTGATGAACAGCGGCGTTAGGCGCAGCACCGTGTTGCGCTCGGAGCGGACGTTGGTGGTGATCTTGACGTTGAGCAGCTTTTTCGTGACCTCCATCGCCATGGTGTGGTGCACGATGTTCAGCGTTTCGTCAAAGGTATATTCGCCAAGCCGCGGATCGATGCCGGGGTTGACATAGTTGGCAAAGTTGCGCAGCGTCTTGCTGGGGAACACGTTTCTTAGGTTGATTGGTACCGAGAGCTTGACGGGTTTATATTTGTGAATGCTCGGCACTTTTCGGCGCTGGATGGCGTCGACCGAAAGAATCAACGCGGCGGTGAGATATTCGGTGACGCTGACGCTTTTTTCGCGCGCTTTTGCGAGCACGTCGTCCGCGTTCATGGAGCCGGTGATGATGTGGACAAAGCCGTTGCGCTCGTCGGTTCCATTGATATGATACGCCTTGACTTCCTTGCGCGTCTGTGTGATCTTGCCGGAATAGACCGCGAAGCTATCCTCCGCCTCTTCCGGCTTCGGCTCTTCGGAACAATCCAAAATCTTGTCGCCTCTGGGAATGTTCACGCTGTATTTCAGGCGCAGATATTCGGCGACCAGCGTCTGTAAAAACACCTGCCCGCCCGTTCCATCGGTTAAAACATGAAAAAACTCAACAGCGATCCGGTTTTGATAATAGCGCACGCGCATGCAAAAACCATCGTTTTCGTTGAGGCGCATGCGCACGCAGGGATTGGCGACGTCCTTTTCAATCTTTGGCAAATCGTCGCTGTGCTCCAGATAAAACCAAAATAATCCGTGCTTGAGCCTGTAGGCAAACCACGGCAGGCGGCGAAGCGTGCGCTTTTGCGCAACCTCTAAAATGTCCTCGTCAATGGGTTCCGTGAGTGTTGCGGAGAGTCGAAAGAGCGCTGTCCAGTTGCGGTTCATCGTTGCGGGATAGATGAGCGCCGCGTTGTCCAGCTTCATCCATTTGGTCGGTTTCTTGTTTTTTGACATAGTGCGTCCTTTTTATTTGGCGGAAGGAGTCGCCTCCTCCGCAAAATGAAATCAATCCAACCCGACGCGGGTGCGGATAAACGCGGACATTTTTTCCAGCGCGCGTTTCCCTTCCGGCGTTCCGTAAAGCGGGTAGACGTGCCACATGCCTTCTTCTACGACGAGCTTGTTCTCAACATTCGCTTTTTTCAGCAGCTTGTGGATGGTCTTCGCATCCGAGAGCAAGATTTCGTCGCTGCCCGCAAACAGCAACGTCGGCGGAAAGCCGGTGAAGTCGCCCAATACGGGCGAAACATACGCCTCGTCTTCGTGCCCCGCGGCATAAGCGATCACATAATACGCCAACGATTCGCGAATCAGCGTCGGGTCCAGCCGCACGTTGTTGTTATAGGATGAGCCGGAGAGCGTCAGGTCCGCCCAGGGTGAAATGCCCACAATGCAGGCCGGTATGGGTTTCCCCTCGTCCCGAATGCGCAGCACCAAACTCAGCGCGAGGCCGCCGCCGGCGCTTTCGCCCGCGATGGCGATCTGCTCCGGCTTGTAGCCGGAATCGAGCAGATATTGGTAGGCTTCCATCGCGTCATCCTGCGCGGCGGGAAACTTGTATTCCGGCGCCAGTCGATACGCCACGCAAAACACGGAAACCCGCGTTTGAGAGGCGAGCAGTCCGCCAAATCCTTTTGCGTAGTCCAATCCGCCCGCCGTATAGCCGCCGCCGTGCAGATATAAAACCACGCGGTCGCAAGGCTCTTCGCAGGAGACGGAGTTTGCAAAACAGGCGGAGAAGCGTTCAAACTCCACCGGCTGAAATAAAACCTTTGTCTTAAGCATTTCGGCCGTCATGCGGCCCAGCTGATCCTGTGCTTTTCGTGCGTCCGTAATGGTGGCAAATCGCGCGATGGGCTTCGTCAGCCGCAGCTGCATACGAAGCAGCCTTGTTCCAAGCGTTAATGGCATGCGGGAGTGTTTCCTCTCGTGTGTCGATCTCGATATTTATTCTATCGTATCACACTTTGAACACTGCCGTTGTGATTTATTTTTGACACGTCTTTTTTTCGCTTGCGCGACATAGTTTAAGCCATTTTTCTCAACTATCAGTTAATTAAAGCAAAAAGGTGGTTGTTCAGAAAGTTTTTTTCGTCCAGCCTGTTGAATTTGGGTGGGGCTTTGCGGGTGAATGATATTCGCCCGCGTCTCCCACGCAAAAAGAGCTGTCCATTTCTGGACAGCCCCACAAGATACCGTGTTGATGCGATCAGCCCGGAGGCCAGGCAAGCAGCCTTCCGCCGAGAATGTGAAAATGTAGATGCGGTACGCTCTGCTGCCCGTCTTTTCCGCTGTTGACGACCACGCGATAGCCGGTCTGATCCACCTTTAACTCCTTGACGAGCTTGCT
>JAQVML010000022.1 GCA_028703645.1 Eubacteriales bacterium | reverse complement strand
CACCCCGATTCCCTCCACTGGCAGCACTTTGGCTACGCGGAATACTTAGGCAGCGTACTGAATCCATACGATCTGTATCTCGCGAAAATCAATGATGGAGTTGTTTCAACCGCCACATTTGGAGAATATGCGCAAACATATCTCGACCACGGCGGCAGCGCAAACAATCTCTCTAACAAAGACTATCGTTTGCTGGTGGATGCGGTTGCGTACCATTGCCTGACGGACGGCATGAATTGGGGCACGGCCTACGAGTCATATCCGATCACCGAGATCTACGGCTTTACCAAGCCCGCAGAGCAAGGCGACGACATGAGCGTGGTGATGGCATCTTCCTTTTGCGCGTATCTTGCGGAGCACTACGGATTTGACAAGTTGACCAGCTATTGTGCAGGACAAATTGATTTCTCCGGCGCGTTCGGCACTTCGTTTGACCGGGTGTATGCAAGTTGGGAAAAGACGATTCAAAAAGAGTTCTCCTAAGCGAATGAGACCCTACATGACAAGTAACGTTACGGTGGCGAAGGCGATTACTGTCACAGACATGAAGTATTCCTTGCCTGGCATTGGTTGAACCAGAATGGTACAGATCGATTGACGGCACGGCGGCTAGAGAGTAAACTAGCTATAGCGTTTTAGCCGAAGTGCGCCTCGCGCGGGAAGCCAACGCGATACTGCGAGGAGGAGCAATATGCCCAGACCGAGAAAATGCCGCAAAGTCTGCTGTCTGCCGTGGAACGCATCGTTTGGTCCAACGGGGGTTCAAACGAATGAGAACGAAATCGTGATGTCGGTCGACGAATACGAAACGATCCGGCTCATCGACCTGATGGGATTCACGCAGGAGGAGTGTGCGGCGCAGATGAACGTCGCCCGCACGACGGTGCAAGGCATCTATAACGACGCGCGGAGCAAGCTTGCAGACGTATTGGTCAACGGAAAAAGCCTCGTCATTCGCGGCGGAGATTATACGCTCTGCGACAGCACGGAGGAAACCTGCGCGTGCGGCGGATGCCGAAAGCATCGCGGGGGAGCGGTCTCCGACTAAGACAACGAGATGATATGAAATATATAAAGAGCGATCGATACAGATTCGACCGCTCTTTTTTGATTCTTAATACATTATATTCTTAATGCGTGGGATTCGGTTTGCGCTTTTGCGCAGATCAAGGCTCTTCGGTTTCGCCTTCGTCCGCGTCGCTCTCGCCAGGTTCGCCGATGACGAGCGTGGTGGCGCGCTCGTCCAGCTGCTCCACCGCGCGCAGATTTCGCGTAATGGCGCGCGTACGCGTGCCGATGAGCTGCTCCAGATCATCGTCCACCTGCTGGAGACGCTTGCGGGAGCTGGCCAGCACGGTGCTGAATTTTTGAAACTCCGTCTTGACCGCGCCGAGCACGCGCCAGACCTCGCTGCTGCGTTTCTGAATGGCGAATGTGCGAAAACCCATTTGGAGGCTGTTGAGCAACGCCGCCATCGTGGAAGGACCGGCAATGTTGACGCGATAGGTGCGCTGCAGCTCCTCGACCAAGCCGCGATTGACGACCTCGGCATAAAGTCCCTCAAATGGCAGGAACATGATCGCAAAATCGGTCGTGTTCGGCGGATCGAGGTATTTATCGCGAATCTTCGCCGCTTCCTGCTTGATGCGCTGGGTGAGCAGCAGGAGGGAAGCCGCGATGGCCTCCGGAGCGCCGGATTCATACGCGTCCTGTAGATTGGAATACAGGTCGGCGGGGAACTTGGAGTCGATTGGAAGATAGACCGGCGCGCCGTCATCCGTCGGCAGCTTGACCGCGTACTCTACGCGATCCGAACTGCCGATCTTCGTGACTGCATTGGTCACATATTGCTCCGGTGCGAGGATTTCTTCGAGAATCGCGCCAAGCTGAATTTCGCCCAGCATACCGCGCGTCTTTACATTGCTGAGCACCTTTTTCAAGTCTCCAACGCCGATTGCGAGCGTCTGCATTTCGCCAAGTCCTTTGTAGACCTGCTCCAACCGCTCATTGACCAACTGGAACGACTGAGCCACTTTTGCCTCTAGCGTCTTTTGCAGCTTTTCATCCACGATGTTGCGGATTTCGTCCAGCTTTTTCGCGTTGTCTGTCTGCAAGGAGACGAGGCGGCGTTCGACCGTTTGGCGAATCGCTTCCAGTTTTTGTTCGTTGTTGAATTCAAAGGATTTCAGGCGCTGTTCGTTGCCCTGCTCAAATGTTTTAAAGCGGGTTTCTCCCTGCGCGTCCGCGTTGCGCTGCTGCTCCAAAATCATGCGACCGAGATGCGAAACAGAGGACTGAACGCTCTCGTTCAGCTCGCGTCGCAGATCGGAGAGCGCGTGGTTCAGATCGTCCTGCATCGCCTCGTTTTGCGCCTGTTGGCGGCGAATGCTGTAGACAAGCAGGAAGATGATCGCGGCAAACACAACGAGAGAGACAATCAATAGTATCGTTTCTGTGGGCATGTTCATTCCCCCTTTTGATGGGATGTGTTTAGGTAAACGCAAGCGCGGAGACGATGAGTACCTGCGCCGCAATATAGGTAGACATCACGAGAATGCTTCTGTGACGAATCGGGTGATGAAACGCGTCGATGGACAGCGTCGTGTCGGAGAACGCAAACAGCAGTCCGCCGACCGCGGCAAGCCAACGATGCGCGGAGACGCTGTAAAACGAAAACAAGATGGAGCAGCAGACCATCGTGCTGATAATCAGCATATAGATAAAGCTCGGCGGGCAGAGTTTTCCGGGCATGCCCTTCCAGAGATAACGCATCAGCGTTGCGGCGCAGGCGATCACGACGGCGCCCATCAGCGCGAGGACATACCACTGTGGTGTGACAGAGAAACGCCGGATGAAGCTCACAATATAGAACACGTGTCCTACCGCAAAGGCGAAGATTCCCGCCGGAAACGCCCAATGCCGCGGGCGAAAAAGAAGAATGAGGTCTCCGGCAAAACCGAAGAGAATTGCGGCAATCACATACGCAGAGGGTTCTCTGGCAAACAGCAGATAGCAGGCGGCGAGCAGCGGCATTAGAAGGCACTTGCTCACGCGGCGCACCATGAGAAGATTTTTATTCACACAAGCAAAAAGGTGTACGGCGGCGTCGAGCAGTAACATTCCGGCAAAGAAGTATTGCAATCTAATCGTCCCCCAAATTCAAACGGCTGTGATCAGTATAGCATAGTCGGGCGAGTAGCCGAAAGAGAAATAGTCCGGTTGAGATCGAATCCGTGCCGGAAAACAGCGCAATAAAGCGAAAAGTACTGGGAAAGTGTATGTTTATTCGATCCTCGCGTATTGAAACATCCAACTTGTTTTGTTATACTATATCCTGATTGAATCTGGGTATTCTTTAGCATGAACAGGAGGAACTTCACACATGCATTATTCCAGTGAAGTGGAAGAAATGACCTGCGTCCTCAAGGGCGCAAAGCATGATCCCGCTCCGATCCCTGAAGAGGGCAAGTGGGTCAAATCAAAACAGATTACGGACATCAGCGGCTTAACGCATGGTGTCGGCTGGTGCGCGCCGCAGCAGGGCGCCTGCAAGCTCACGCTCAACGTGAAAAAAGGCGTGATTGAAGAAGCGCTGGTCGAGACCCTCGGTTGCAGCGGTATGACGCACTCCGCCGCGATGGCAGCGGAAATTCTGCCGGGCAAAACCATCCTCGAAGCGCTGAACAGCGACCTCGTTTGCGACGCGATCAACACCGCCATGCGCGAGCTGTTTTTACAGATCGTCTACGGCCGCACGCAGAGCGCGTTTTCGGAGGACGGTCTGCCCATCGGCGCCGGCCTCGAAGACCTCGGCAAGGGCCTGCGTTCGCAGATCGGTACCATGTACGGCACGCTCGCCAAGGGTCCGCGCTATCTGGAGATGGCGGAAGGCTATGTCCTCGGCATCGCTCTGGATGAGGGCGGCGAAATCATCGGCTACAAATTTGTCAACCTCGGCAAGATGATGGACGCAATCAAAAAAGGCGTTGATCCGAAGGAAGCGTACGAAAAGAACATCGGAACCTACGGGCGTTTCGACCAGGCCGCCAAGGTTATCGACCCGCGGAAAGCGTAAGGAGGCAGCTATGGCTATTTTTGAAGGTTACGAAAGAAGAATCGATAAGATCAACGCCGAGCTGAAAAAGTACGGCATCAACGGCATCGACGAAGCCAAAGCCATCTGCGATGGCAAGGGCATCGACGTGTTCGGCATCGTGCGCGGCATCCAGACGATTGCGTTTGAAAACGCCTGCTGGGCATATACGGTCGGCGCGGCAATTGCCATCAAGACCGGAGCTGCGACCGCGGACAAAGCGGCGGAAGCGATCGGCTTAGGACTCCAGGCGTTCTGCATTCCGGGTTCGGTTGCGGATCAGCGCGAAGTGGGCTTAGGCCACGGCAATCTTGCCGCCATGCTGCTACGCGAAGAGACCAATTGCTTCTGCTTCCTCGCGGGCCACGAGAGCTTCGCCGCGGCAGAAGGCGCAATCGGCATCGCGAAGACCGCGAACAAAGTCCGCACCAAGCCCCTGCAGGTTATCCTCAACGGCCTTGGCAAGGACGCGGCGTATATCATCTCCCGCATCAACGGCTTTACCTATCTTGAGACGGAATATGACTATTACACCGGCAAGCTTGAGATCACCAAGACGAAGTCCTTCTCCGACGGCGACCGCGCAAAGGTTCGCTGCTACGGCGCGGACGATGTGAACGAAGGCGTCGCCATCATGCGGCATGAGAACGTGGACGTTTCCATCACCGGTAACTCCACGAACCCGACGCGCTTCCAGCATCCGGTCGCGGGCACCTATAAAAAGTGGTGCATCGAGCACGGCAAGAAGTATTTCTCCGTGGCGAGCGGCGGCGGCACGGGCCGCACCCTGCATCCGGACAACATGGCGGCGGGCCCCGCGTCCTACGGCATGACCGATACGATGGGCCGTATGCACTCCGATGCGCAGTTTGCGGGCTCTTCGTCCGTTCCGGCGCACGTCGAGATGATGGGCCTCATCGGCATGGGCAACAACCCGATGGTTGGCGCTACGGTCGCTGTTGCGGTTGCCATCGCGCAGGCGAAGTAAGCAACAGTAACTCAGAGCAGCTCTCCTTCGGGGGAGTTGCTCTTTTTATGGGCGAAATTAATATGATCCGCTACTCTTCCTACAACCCTAACGGTTGAAACTGCTCTCCGCATCAACGATAATATCCGAAGGAATACCCATAATGCGCAGCAGTTCTATCGCATTGTGCGTTGTCGATGGACCAGCTTTCAACTGGTAATCAAACCGGATGGTGTCGCCGGTGATTGTTTCGGAAAAATGATATAGATTATAGTGATCGCGGAGCAGTTCACTCAACTCGATATCGTGAGACGCCACAACGCATAAACACTGCTTTCGCGCAATATATTTGAGAATTGCGGTGGATGCTGCAATTCTCTCCGGCGTATTGGTGCCGCGCAGGATTTCGTCGATATAGCAGACGCAGTCCGTTTGTTCGATTGCTTTGAGCAAGCGTTGAATGGACTTGATCTCGACGACAAAATAGCTTTCACCCGAAAGCATGTTGTCGCGCAACGCCATCGACGTTATCACCAACAAGGGACGCGTTTCAAAGTAAGTAGCATTGCAAGTATAAATCGTTGTCGCCAAGATTCCATTTACCGCAAGAGCCTTAATAAACGTTGATTTGCCTGTCGCATTGCTGCCGGTAATCAAGGCGCCGCGATCGAGCTTGCCGCTGTTTGGCACCGCCTGCGGCATAAGCGGATGAACAAGACCCTGAAAAACAATCTGGTTCCTGTCGGTGAACGTTGGGATACAAGTATTTGGGAAGCTTTTGCGATAGGATAGCACGCTGATAGCGGTTTCGATTTCACCTAGTTCAATAAACAAGTTTCGCAACGATTCTCTATTGCTTGCTACAGAGCGCATGATGCGGTTATAATTTCGGATTTCGGTCAGAAATATCATCTGAAAAAAGCCTGTGAGCGCTTGGAGTTCGAATGAGGCTTGCTTGGTCACATAGGTGCTTGTCATGATTCCGGAGACCTTCTGAAAGGGGCGCAGATGCATTTGAAGAGGAGCGACAAATGCACTCCAACCGGCAAACTTCTTCTTACACAAGGCGTTGCAGCCGTTTATCATGGAAGTAAAGTAACGAAGCGTTATGAAGTCCGCTTCCAGACCTAACTTGTTTCGTATATAAATGATGCAATTGATGATCGAAAAGACGAGGATAAAGGCAACGCCGAGCTTGATGCTGATAAAAAGCAGGAGCGCGCTGAGAATCGGCAATGCAGCAAGCAACCAAATGAGCGCCTCCGGCCGAATGCGACGCACGGGAGCATCGCCGGAAAGTAATTGTGCTAATCCGTTGTTGGGTTCTTTTCCAATATTCAATAGAGCAATCTGTATCGCGAATCGAGTATCCTCGTTTTCATCCAGATACTGAATCAGTTTTTCACGGGCAAGAAGTTGATCGGGTTCGACCTCAGGCCGACGCAATACTGCGTAGAGATATTCCTCTCCGATGGAGGAGCAGCAAGTGTCCAGCCTTTCAAAGATTCGATCCATTTCCAGATCGTTCCATGTCGTGTCATCAATGGTAGGACTAGATTTCGAATGAGTCACACGATGAAAAGCATCAATGCTTTCAAAGTTTATATTGCAATCTCGTGGTGCATTACCAAATTGACTTTTTAGCGCACGGATCCGTTTACGGTTTGTGCTGACCATATCAAGCACCAGTAAACCAACCACAACAAAGATCGCGCCAAAATACAGAAATCCAATCAACAATCTTTGCTACCTCCGAACAACAATAATAAGAAGTATAACACAGCTGAAATCAAACGGACTACTGCGAAAGAGAACGACGGAACCAGCGGTTCAACACAAGAAAGTTGCTTTAACGTTCGTTCCTATGGTGCACGCCGAGAGGAGGGCAGCGCTTCTTCGGGAGAGCTGTTTTAAGAATTGTAAAATGCGCAATATCGTGCAAGATTACGATCGATATATCATATACAATTCTTGACAATTACGGTGAAAAGGAATAAGGTAATTTGACTATCGCTAGTAAGCGTAATCGCTTTTTATCGTAAAAAAATGAGTCAGGGGAACATGACTGTGTCTGAGCAAAAGCAATCCAACGCGACTTCCATTCTCTCCGTACTTGGCGCGCTCATCATTTGGGGCTCGTCCTTTGTCGCCATCAAATTTGCTTATGCAACCTATCCGCCGCTGACGCTCGCCGTGGTGCGATTTTTGGTTGCGACGGTGATCCTCGGTGGATTGACGCTGCTACCCAAAAACCGCGTTCGCCTGCAAAAGAAGGATATCCTCACGGTTGCGATCTGCGGACTGACCGGCATCTTTCTCTACGCCGTGCTGCAAAACATCGCCATGCAGTGGACGAGCGCTTCCAGCGCGACGCTGATCATCGCATCTTACCCGATCATTACGCTGTTGATGGAAAGCTTGATCTATAAAAAGAAGCTTAGCGCGATCAAGATCGTCGCGATACTCATCGCCATCGTCGGCGTGGTCATTTTATCGTATGTCAAATCGGAATCCCGTGTGCAAGGCGAACTGCTGGGAATCATACTCTTCATCATCGCCGGCATCGGCTGGGCGGTCTACAATTTCATGATGAAGAGCGTGGTCAACCATTACCCGCCAATCACGCTACAGTTTTATTCAACGCTCTTCGGAACGATATTTCTTCTGCCGTTGGCGCTGCTGGAGCGTGGACAGTGGCGGCAACCGACGCTGCTCTCGTTTTCGATGATGATGTTCCTTGGCGTGTTCTGTTCGGTCATTGCCTATCTGCTCTACAATCGCGGACTCAAGACCATGGCGCCGAGCACGATCACCTCAATGCTCAACCTCATGCCGATCATCGGCGTATTCTTCTCCTGGTTGCTGTTGGGTGAGCAGGTGACGCTAAGGAAGGTCATCGGCGGCGCAATCGTCATCTTTGGCGTTATGCTCAGCGTCAGAAAAACGAAGGCGGACGCGGTGACGGAGCCTGTCTCGAGTTTAGAATTGCAAGGAAGTCCATCCACGCTGCCGCAGCAGAAGGATTGATTACAGATCGCGAGATACAGGCGATCGTAGGTTGCGTTTTACCGCACAGTGTTTATAATAAGAAAAGCTGGTCTATCCGCTTTGCTTTTTATCCATTGGGAGACACAGCAATCCATTCTGATCCGAAAGGGAAGACCCAATTCGGGCCGGAGTGACCACACGGAGGTACTCATCATGCAAACCAAACAAGCGCAATCGATTCGGCAGTTGACGACGGCGGGCGTGCTCGCGGCCAGTATCGTGCTGCTGACGACGCTTGTCTCGATTCCGATTCCCGGCGGCGTCGGATACATCAACTTAGGCGATATGGGCGTGCTGCTCGCGGGCATGCTGCTGGGCGGCGGCTGGGGCGCGCTCTGCGCGGGCGCTGCTTCCGCGCTCTCCGACGTGCTGTTGGGATACACGATCTATGCGCCGGCAACGTTTGTAATCAAGGGGCTGGTTGCGCTGATCGCAGGTCTTTTGTTTACAAAAACAGAAAAGAAAATTCGCTTTGCGGCGCTCTATCTGGCGGCGCTGATCGTTCCCGTGGGATATTTTCTCTACGAACTGCTGCTTTACGGCGCAGTAAGCGCGATTCCGAACATTCTGTTTAACACGTTGCAGTGTCTCATTGGCGCGGTGATTGCGACCATCGTCGGCGTTATGCTGCTTAAAACAAAATTGTTCGATCGTCAAAATGCCGTTCTGCCCATCTGCGCGGAGATTTTGCGCGAGCCGAAGAACGGGCCGGATGTGGTGCTCTTGTCGGCACGCTCCGAGACGGATTTGATCAAGCGGGCGGGAGACATGCTCTCGGTGCAGGGGATCATGGCGCGGATCGTCGTGATCGACGATAAAACCGCATACGATAAGCTCAACGAGTCGCAACGCGAGAGCTATATCCCCAAAGACAAGCCGTTTGTGCGCGTGGAAAATGCGGAAACGACGCCGACCGCGGTCATGCAGGCCGCCGTCAACGCGATTGGAAAGTAAGAAACCGATCCATTAACCGCTCTATTTACCGAAAAAAACAACACTTGTTGTTTACCAATATCGTAGATTTACCTTCGTTGCGCGCTTCGAATTTGCCGAGGCGCGCAATTTTGTTTAAAAAGACTTTTTACGGTCATAATTCAGACAACAAGAATGTATTTCAACGTGGCGAATAATACCATATGTTGTATATCAATATGCAATCTTGAACAATGTATTACAATATTTAGATTGCTATTGCAAATTGTCTGCGCGTTTCGTAGAATTTTTCCAGGAGAATACTATGAACGTAAACGACTATGGTTCGCTTTCAAATAAAAACGCAGCAGCGGATTCGGGGCTTTATGGCAACGGATCCGTTACTAGTAGACCGCAGCAACCGCAAGGCTATGCATGTTACACGAATTCCTATCCGCCGCGCGCGAATGGTGCCACTGGTTCCTACCCATATCAACAGCAGAATAATCGCGCAGTCTACGCCTCTGCCACACCGACTGGAACCGGCAGAAACGACGCCTATCGGAACAACACATATTCCGGCTATCAAGCGCCGCGATCTTCCACGAACGACGCTTCGCCGCGAGCTTCAGCATCCGGCGGGGAGCAGAGCTACCGCACCAACTATGGCGCGGCAAAGCAAAACGGTTACGCAAACGGTGCCGGTGGAGCTCGATACGAGAAAAGCAGCGGCACAAAGATTCATACGCCCAACAAAAGCACAAAGAGCGGCGGCAACGGTTTTGGCAACGGCAACGGAACCAGCGGCGGCAACGGAAACGGCAAGAAACCCGGCAAAAAGAAATCGCTGAAGCAGCGCTTTCTTGCCTGGCTCAAAAAGTTCCTGCGCTCGATCTATCTACTCGGTAAACCGATGCGAATCTTTTTAG
>JAQVML010000419.1 GCA_028703645.1 Eubacteriales bacterium | reverse complement strand
CAGGTTTATTTTCTTTTGTCTTTTGCGTTACGCGACCTTGGCCCGGCCCGCGACCACGTATTTTTTCAGCAGCGCGCGAATGGCGTTTAATACGCCATCGTTTACGATTTGCCCTTTGGGAATCACCACCGCGCGGCTTTCGCCCGCAACAAGATAGATCGCGTTGCGCGTTTCGCGTGCCAGATAGATTTGAATCCAGCCAAAGTCCGTGTCTCCGCGCTCGCTCTTTGCATGAACGCCGTTTTTGTCGATGATATAATGCACGGTAAAGTCGCTCATCTTACCCTGTTGATAGAGATTGTTGACGCGCAGTACGGCAGAAACAAGATTGACCCCAACCATCAGCGCCGCGCCGGCAACCCCGGCGATCAGTCCAACGGCACCCGCGTTTGCCACGGAGATCCCCTGTCCATACCGAATCAGCGTCACAAGAATGCCGAGCAGGATAAACGTCATGAGCGCAAGTCCCGTCAACTTGCGCTTCATTCGAAAATAGTTGTATTGAATATTATCCCGCTTTGTGATGGTGAATTTGCCTGAAAACGACATGGTTCATCCTTTACCTGTGATGCAATCGGAAGGAATTGCGCGTTACGCGCGCTTGAGCTTCAACTTGCCCGCTTCCACGTTTTTCTCCAGAAGCGCGCAAAACACCGCGATCTCTTCCGCATTGGAAAACTGATCCTTCGGCAATACATTTGCGTGCGAATCCGTAATAAACACATAAAACGCATGCCTCGTTTCGCGAACAGCAACGATGCGATTCCAAGGCAGGTCGGAATCCCCGCGCTCGCTTGTGGCATGAATGCCGGACGTATCGGTGGTAAACGTAACGGTGAAATCCGTCAATTTCTTTTGTTTATAATACCCGTTGATGCGCAGAACCGTGGTAATGATATTGATACCGACGAGGATGACCGTGCCCAGAACCGCCATGGCAAAGGCGTTGATCAGCGCGCCGGAAAGATTCGCACTCTGCGCATAGCGCAGCAGCCCGACCATCGCCGCGATGATGACAAACACAAACGCGCTTGTCGCAATAAGTTTTTTCTGCATCAGGAAGAAATTGTAACGCAGGTTGTCCTTTTTCGTGATGGTAAACGTATGGGAGAATTGCGTCATATCAGATATGCTCCTTTGTGCGGATGCCCTCATTATATCGTTTGCAATGGACACTGTCAAAGAAAGCGAACCGAAAATTCCCCGCGGAATCGAGCCGCGGGGAAGATGGCAATCACCTTGTCGTTAGTTCCGTTGCAGCGCTTCGATTGGCGTCATCTTGCTCGCCTTTGCGGCGGGATAGCTGCCGAACGCCACGCCGATGACGACGCAGAACAGCAGGGCAGCGACAGCCGCGCGCCACTCGATCGAGATCGTCATATCCGCAATCGCCTCGAAGATGCGAAGTCCCACGGCGGAGAGCCCAAGCCCGATCAACCCGCCCAGAATGGAGAGCACGCATGCCTCGATGAGAAACTGCATCATGATATGGCTTCTGCGCGCGCCGATGGCTTTACGAATGCCGATTTCTCGCGTGCGCTCCGCAACGGAGACCAGCATGATGTTCATAATGCCGATGCCGCCGACGAGCAGCGAGATCGCCGCGATGCCGCCAAGCATGAGAGAGAGCGTGTTCATCACGTCGTCCATGGTATCTAATAGCTCGCTCATGTTGTAGACGGTATAGCTGTCTTCATTACCTGTGAGCTGCAACATCTGATACTCCGCCTGCGCCTGCGCGATATCCACCGTGTTGGTTGAGGAAGCTTTGACATATGCGGTGGTAATCGCGGTGCTGTCCGCAATGCGCTGCGCCGTCGTCAGCGGAATGAGCACCTGCGAATCGGACTCCGACCCGCTCTCGGCAAGCAGCCCCACGATGGTAAACGTGTGCCCGCTCATCGTAAACGTTTTTCCGATGACATCGTAGCTTTCATACAGATCTCCGGCGACCTCGGTGCCGATCACCGCGGTATAGGTTCGCCAGTCGAGGTCCGACTGCACAATCTCGCGACCGGACTCCATTTCGCGACCGGCGATGTCCATATATTCGCCGGTGATGCCGATGGCGGAGACGCTGGTATAGGTAGACCCGCTGCGCGCGGTGCTGCTCACGGTCAGATACGGCGCCACACCCGAGATCGCGTCGTAATCCTCCATCGCTAGATAATCGTTTGCATCGAGGGTGACGTCCTCGTCCGTCACGGTGACGGTCAACAGATCCGATCCCATCGACGCGATGGCGCTGGTGATACTGCTTGTCGTGCTCTGCGCGATGGAGACCAGTATGATTACGCTCATCACGCCGATGATGATACCTAGCATGGTCAAAAACGAGCGCATCTTGTTTGCCAGCGTCGAGCGAACCGCAAGGCGGAGGGAGTTGAAAAACATCGTCATACCAGTTCCGCCTCCTCAAGCGAGCGATACAATCGCCCGTCCCGCACATAGACTGTTCGCTGTGATTGGTGCGCGATCTCGTCGTTATGTGTGATCAATACAATCGTATAA
>JAQVML010000418.1 GCA_028703645.1 Eubacteriales bacterium | reverse complement strand
GCTGAACAGGTCCGCGCACCTGGCCGCAGTTGAGAGAGGCCTTCACGAACGTTGTCATGACCGCGCCGAATGTCCGGATGTCGAAGAAGTTTTGGCACATGAAATCGCGGATTTTCTTGTCGATCTCCGATTTGTCGGCGCCTTTGATTTTTTTTAGTTTTTCTTCATCGACACCGACGTTTGCGTAGGCGAGTTGATCGCTGGCATTAAGCGGCGCTCCTTCTTTGATGTAAATTTTATAACCCTCCGCATCCTCCTTGAGGGTCTCCACGTAGTTGCGGATCTTTCGTTTCAGGCAAACGTCGGTGACGATGCCGTGCCCGGTTTCCGCGTCGACACGCGGCATGTTGCCCGCGTCCGGGTCGCCGTTGGGGTTACCGTTGGTTACGTCGAAGAGAATTACAAATTCATAACGGTTTTTGATCGGTTCGCACATTTTATACGTTCTCCTTTTCTGAATCGGATTCGGTTTTTTTGGTGTAACGCGCCTGTTTCTGCTGATAGTACCCAAGAATAAAGAGACCCTGTTCTTCCAGCGTCAGTCGCGCGGGGTACGGATCGTTATCCACGCTCAATTTGTCTGCCAATTCGCCGATTTGCTTTTCATGTCGCCGACCCCACTTGTCATCTTTGGCCAGGTGGTGACGGTTGAGCTTAAGGAGCGTCGGGAATGCCAGTTTGGGTGTTGCACAGGCGGAATCGAAATAGCGGTCCGTAATGGTGGCCTTGATGCCGGGACTCGCGCTCTCCTGTGCCTGTTCCAGCAGCGCAAAGAGACGCCCTAAGACATACGGCTTGTTGGTGCTTTGTTCGTTGAGTGCCACAATAAGAACCTCCTTGTGTTCAGGATTGATGTCGTTTTGCAGTAAATATGCTTTGATCGTCGCCGCCCGTGCACGGTTGATCTTTCGATCCGCTCGAATGCGAAGCAGAATATTTTCGTACAGCGACCTGGGGTACGGCGCGCCGGAGAGAATGGCACGAAGCGTCGCCCCGGACAGCAGCGGGGAGGAAGCGTCGCCCTTTCCTCCGGGCGGAACGGTTTCCTTAAGCATCCAATAAGGCGAGAGATATTGCCGTTCGTTGGGGTTCATCGCGATTTCAAGCCGCCGGTAGTGTTCGGACAGATGGTCGGCAATGTTGCCAAACGTATCCCGAAGAAAGAAGCGGACGCTGACGCGCGCGGCGTTTGGAGAGAGGCACAGCACATAAAACGGCGTATCGACGGAGAATCCTTCAAGATCGACCGCGGAACCGTTTACGATGCGTTTCAGTGTTTGTGACACTTGGTTTTCTGCATCGTAACGGGGGTTCACGCAGTCAAGAAATGCGTCTTGATATATCGTTTCACCGTTTTCCGCCCAGCAGACGATCGTATCGCCATCCAGCGACATGCGCCGGCGGAAGTCCGCAATCAGATGGTTGAGCGCCGAGGTATACGCAAACGCGGCGTATTCGGAGACGGGAGAGTTGGAATTTCCCGATTGGCCATATGATTCAAACGCGGTGGCGTTAGCGCTTACCAACGAGGTTCCGGAAGTTTGCCCGCCGCGAACCCCTTTTACTTTTGGGTGAACGGTTTCGATGGGTTGGTCGGAGAGACCTGAAACCAAACATTGACCTCGATGTTTACTTGCGGTTTTAGCCCGATAGGCTTCCCAAGCTGCTCGAATCAATGGATCTTCAAAAGCATAAGTGTCATTGATGCCGAGAAAAACGAGATTGTTTGATCCCAAAAGTTCATCCATGTGTTTCTGCACAACCACATGACTAAAGGCTTGTTCCGGTTGCCAGCTCGAGAAAAAAGCGCGGATGGATGCAGCAGTTTCGCTGTCTATTCCATCCAATATGGACAGATGCAGAATCTTTGCGCATTCAAAACATTGAATTGCGCGCTTCGGATTGCCCTTTGTATCGATACCAAGCAGATAAGTCGCGTTATCCCAAAGAAAGTTAGATGCAACGCCGGAGGATCGAACAACAGATTCCGGCAAATCCAGTCTTTTGGGACGATCGACTGTTTTTCCGTTGTTTTCTACCGGCTCTTCCAGTGGTACGATTCCCGCCAGCCCGCCGTCCTTATTAAGCCGAAGTCCAAAGGATACGCCGGTTTTTGAATAGTAACGAGGTGAAATTTCGCCTTGCTCCAAGAGCGTTTCATAATAGCGCGTCAGCGCTTGCAAAATCACGACACCACCCCGCATTCCCTGAGATCGAGTCGCCCGTTTTCCAGTGTTGCGCGAAAGAATGTCGGGTGGATATCCTTTGGATCGCTGTAATCCATATCATAGAGCATATAGCCGAGTTCGCGCGTGCCGATAAGTGTTTTGTCGCACGGAGGAAGATCGCCCCCGAACAGTTTGACGTCGGCGGGGAACTCCCGGCAGCCGAAGTACGGCTGCATAAACGTCTTTCCGTTTTTTAAACGTTCACAGGCCATTGCGTAAAATTTTTGCGGGGTGTCGCTGGCCGCGGCTTTGTCCGTCATTTCGAAATGCGCTGAAATGATGTAG
>JAQVML010000021.1 GCA_028703645.1 Eubacteriales bacterium | reverse complement strand
GCCGATCATTTCCACCGGCACAGGGTGATTTTTCACGAGCACCTCGGAGACCGCTGCCCCGAGACCATTGAGCACGTTGTGGTTTTCGGCGGTGACGATGGCTCCCGTCTCCTGCGCGGCTTTGATGATCGCTTTCTGGTCGATCGGCTTCCAGCAGAACATGTCGAGCACGCGCGCGCTGACGCCCGCTTCTTTGAGGATTGCGGCTGCTTTATACGCCTCCGCAACGCAATATCCGCTCGCGATAATCGTCACATCCGTGCCGTCGCATAGTTGTACCGCCTCACCCATCCGGAAGGTCGTTCCTTCTTCATACACCTTTGCGCAGTTCTTGCGAACAAGGCGCATATACTGCACGCCAAACGTCGCCGCCATCTCTTTGAGCATCCAACGAAGCATCGTGATATCCGTCGGCTCCAGAACAGTCAGTTCCGGAATACCGCGCATGATGCCCATGTCTTCAAACGGCATATGCGTGCCGCCGTTGAGCTGGGCCGTGATGCCCGGGTCGGAACCGATGATCTTGACGTTGTTTCTGGCGTATGCGCAGGACATAAACACCTGGTCGCACACGCGGCGCGTTGCAAACGGCGCAAAGGTATGCGCAAAGGGAATCTTCCCAACCGCGGAGAGTCCCGCGGCGACGCCGATCATGTTCGCTTCCTGAATGCCGCAGTTCACGGTTTGTTCGGGGTATTTCTTGGCAAAGGCCTTGGTTCCCATGGCGCCCATGAGGTCTGCATCCAATACGACGATATCCTTGTTGTTTTCGGCTAGTTCCATCAATACGCTGCAAAATGCATGACGCATTTCTTCGCTCTCCGGCGCGATGGTGCTGGCAATCTTCACACTCATGTTGCTCACTCCCCTTCCTCAATGCGCTTGAGCGCCGCGTTCATCTCGCTCAGCGCCTCTTCTTCCTGCGAGGGTGAGATCGTAACGTTGTGGCAGCTGCTCTTGTTGGCAACCGTGCTCCAGCCGTTGCCCTTGATCGTGTTGAGTACGATCATGGAAGGTTTTTCGTGCTGCGCACGCGCGTTTTCAATCGCGTTATTGATCGCCTGCACATCGTGTCCGTCGATATCCTGCGCATACCAGCCAAAGTCTTCAAACTTCTTTGCGACATTGCCCACATCGCAGATTTCGCAGGTCGGGCCGTCGAGTTGCAGCTTGTTATAGTCGACAAACGCGATAAGATTGTTAATCTTCTTGGTTCCGGCAAACAACGCCATCTCCCAGACCTGGCCTTCGTTGATCTCGCCGTCGCCCAGCATGAGAAACACCTTATTGCTCTTGTGATTCATCTGGTGCGCCAGCGCAATTCCCGCCGCGGTCGATGCGCCTTGTCCCAGCGAGCCGGTCGTCATGTCGATGCCCGGCGTCTTGAGCCGGTCGCAGTGCGAGGGCAGCCGCGTTCCGGGGCGGTTGAGCGTATTGAGCTCGCTCATCGGGAAAAAGCCCTTCATCGCGAGCGCCGAATAGACAGCCGGGCCCGCGTGACCCTTGGAGCAGACAAACCAGTCGCGCTCTTCCCACTTGGGATTCTTCGGATCATACTTCATCTGCGCGCCGTAGAGTACCGCGAGCGCATCCGCAATCGAGAGCGAGCCGCCGAGATGGCCAACGCCGAGGCTTGCGATCATCTTGATCGTTTCAATCTGGATTTTTTTGGAGAAGATTTTCAGTTCTCTCACTCGTTCTTTGCTTAACATAACTACCTCTATATTTTTTCCTTCACTCTGTCCATCACTCAGAAACGCAATGGTTTTTATTTTGAAAAACGTCTTAGATGCCGAGAAACGCCTTTTTGAGTCCTTCGTCGCAGAGCAGCTCGCTGCCCGCGCCTTCCATGGTGACGTTTCCGTTTTCAAACACATAGCCCCAGTCCGCGATGGAGAGCGTCGTTGCGACGTTTTGCTCGATGATGAGCACCGCGGTACCCTCGCTGCGAACCGTCTCAATCGTTTGGAACAGTTCCGTTACGAGAATTGGCGCAAGCCCCCAGGACGGCTCGTCCATCACGAGCAGTTTCGGGCTGCTCATGAGCGCGCGCGCCGTCGCAACCATCTGCTGTTCGCCGCCGGAGAGCGTGCCCGCCATCTGCTTTGCGCGCTCGCGCAGCCTCGGCAATAGCTCAAACATCTCTTCCTTCTTGCGGTCGCGGTCTTTCCGCGTCGTCGGCGTGCAAGCGCCGATATCGAGGTTTTCTTCCACCGTCATCTGCGGAAAGAGCTGTCTGCCTTCCGGAATCAGCGTGATCCCGTGGTCACAAATCTTGTTGGTATCCAGCGAGGTAATGTCCTGTCCATCAAACGTGACCGTGCCCTTTTTCACCGGGATCATGCCCATGAGCGCCTTGATGAATGTGGATTTGCCCGCGCCGTTCGCGCCGACGATTGCCACAATCTGGTTGTCCAGCACCTTGAGCGAAATTCCGTGTACGATTTCGATGTCGCCGTATCCGGCACGAAGCTCTTTAACATCCAGCATGGTAATCCTCCCCCAAATACGCGCTGATTGCGCGAGGATCGTTTGCAACCTGTTCCGGCGTGCCTTCCGTGAGCTTTGCGCCGCGATGCAGAATCACAATCTTTTCGCAAAGCGTCATGATCGTCTTGATATCATGTTCAATGACCACCAGCGTGATGCCGCATTTTTGAATCTTCCGGCAGGTCTCCACGAGTTCCAGCTTTTCCTGCGGATTACAACCCGCCATGACCTCGTCCAGTAACAGCAGCTCCGGCTTGGTCGCGAGTGCGCGTCCGATCTCCAGCTTTTTGCGGTCGACCGTCGTCGTCTCGTTCGCGGGTTTATCGCGTCCGCAGCTCATGCCGATGTAGTCGTAGATCTCCTCCGCCTGCTTGCGGGCAGTCGCGCGGTCTTTCGTGTGCAGAAATGCGCCGACCATGAAGTTTTCTACCACGGTCATGTCGCCAAACGGTTTCGTGACCTGAAAGGTTCTTGCGAGTCCTCTCGCCGCCATGGTATCCGTGCGCGCTTTGGTGACGTCTACGCCTTTATAAAAGATCTTTCCGGAAGTCGGCGGGTACGTGCAGGACATCATGTTGAACAAAGTGGTCTTGCCCGCTCCGTTCGGGCCAATCAGGCCAACGATGGAGCCGGTTTCGATTTCGCCGCTGAAGTCATCGACCGCGACCAAACCGCCGAACTTTTTGGAAACATGTTCCAGTCTGATGATTTCCCCCATGACTCACTTCTCTCCCTTCTGAACTGATTTTTTGCCAAAGCTGAACAGCTTTGCCTCAATGCTTTTAAACAGCTTGGTGACGGGATGAAAGATTCCTCTCGGCATATAGAGAACGACAAGAATCATCACGATGCCGTAGATGAACAAGTGCAGTCCCGGCAGCGTGCCGCCGAATTCTTCCGAAAGGAATTCCGTAATCGGCACAAGCAGGCATGCGCCCATCAGCGGGCCAAACACGGTGCCTTGTCCGCCGACCAGCGCGATGAGCGCAATCTGCACGGACATATCGTGGCTGAAGATACGCGAAGGGCCGACATAGCGGAAATACTGCGCGTAAAACGTTCCGGCAAAAGAGATCAAGAAGCAGCTGATGCCCATGGCGATGAGTTTGTACTTTGTGAGCTTGATGCCGAGGGATTCCGCCGCATCCGGATCGCTCTTGATCGCGGTGAGGTAAAAACCCAGCTTGCTGTTCTTAATCAGCCAGGTGACGAGGATTGTGACCGCGACGAGCGCCACGAGCACGTAGTAATAGGTGATCTTGTTTGCAAATTCAAACGCGATGAACTGATTGCCGGACTGTTTCAGCACGAGGCCCATCGCACCGCGAAGGTTGATGCCGAATACCGTCTCGTTGTTTTCCACAAAGATGCGGATCAGTTCGCCAAGTGCGATCGTCGTCAGTGCGAAATACGGCCCGTGCAGACGGAAGCAAGGCAACCCAACGATCACGCCGAACACGGCGGTGATGGCGGCGGCAATAAACATGCCGATCCAGGGTGAAAGCGAGCAATCCATCAGCAGCAGCGAGGAGATATAGGCGCCAACGCCCAGAAACACGGCGTGGCCCAGCGAGAGTTCTCCGACGAACCCGCAGACGATGTTCCAGCACGATGCGCACAGCGCATAGAACAGGATCAGAATGAACACGATCTGTACGTTTGTATCCACAAAGTTCGGCACAATCAGGAGGATCAGCAAACCAAGAATCGCAAAAACCTTCCCCTGAAAAAAGTTGGAATGTTCTTTTGTGTTCATACTTTGCCTCCTTTACCCAATAACCCGCTCGGGCGAATGAACAGCATGATCATAAAGAGAATAAATGTCAGCATGGAGGATGCGGAGGACGTGATGAACTGCGCGCCGACCGACTCGACAATACCAAAGATCAGTCCGCCGAGAATCGCGCCGGGAATACTGCCAAGGCCACCAAGAACCACTATGAGGAACGATTTTGTTCCAAACAGCGTTCCAACCTGCGGCTGAACAAAGTAATACTCCGAAAGGCAGGCCCCCGCCACCGCAACGGCGGCAATGCCGAGGCCGAACGCCACCGCGTAGGTTTTATATACATCCACGCCGCAGATCGCAGCCGCATCACGGTTCTGCGAGACCGCGCGGATCTTTTTGCC
Source organism: Eubacteriales bacterium (assembly GCA_028703645.1). Classification (GTDB taxonomy): domain Bacteria; phylum Bacillota; class Clostridia; order Christensenellales; family CAG-138; genus UBA7703. Next base: position 5,492 of record JAQVML010000021.1, on the reverse strand, counting down.
AAGCTCTGTTTTGTTGATGATGAACCAGAGTGCAAAGCCGATGATAAACGCGGCTAAAAATGCAATCACTCTGGACCACTGCGTCGTGAAGAGAAAGTCTCCAATTTCAACCGTCAAATAAGACCTGCTTGCCGCGGTTGGAATCGTTTTATAATCGGACCCATAGATCATCATAAAGAGGTTGCTGATCGCGTATCCAAGCCCGAGGGTGATCAGCAAAAGCGATGCCGGATCCTGCGTGGTGCCTCTTTCCTTCTTGAGCAGGGGGGTGATCAAAAATTTCTGTGTCGCCATACCCAGCAGGTACAAAACCGGTGTCACAAGGAGGATTCCGATATACGGATCGATTCCAAATCTTGTGAACAGCTCATAATATAAGAACGTTGAGAGCATCAACATGGCGCCGTGGGCGAAGTTGGTTACGCGGGTGACGCCGAAAATGACGCTCAGGCCAAGCGCAATCGCTCCGTAAGCGCCCCCCTGCAAGATACCGTATATTAAGGCGAGCAGCACTGAATCTAGCATAAATTCGCCATCCTTTCTGCGGTTGAAAAATTGGGTAGAAGGGGTAGTACCCTTCTACCCATTACGATTCAATCGGTCTTATTTCACTTCCGGAGCCGTGCCCCAGGGTTTCGAGGTGCTACCGCGAGTAGCGAAGTCATCGGGAATCGGGATGATCGGAGAATAGCCGGGTGTTGCGGCGGATAGCGGCGAGAAGCCGATCTGTACGCCGTTCTGGTACTGGATGATGGTACCAGAGGAGAATGTGTTCTGGCCGTCCTGGTCAAACTTGATCTCCGGGTAGCCGGTCAGGATGATGTGGCTATCCGCGCAATCTTCCAGCTTGACATCCAGATTGACGAGCGCCTGACGGATTGCTTCCTTATCGTTGGTTCCTGCTGCTTCAATCGCGGCGATGGCAACCTTGGCTGCCGTCCAACCCTGTGCAAAGAAGCTGGTGATGTAGTAACCGTTCTTGGCATAGCAGTCTTCCGAAATCTTGGCTGCCCAGTCATAGAGGTAAGGCATGGAGACGTTCCAGTCTTCCTGGACGAAGGAGTATTCATACTCCGCGGGGCTGCAGGCTTTGTAGAAAGCCGCATCCTGAGAACCGCCGCCGACCGACCAGACGCCGAGGCGCGGGTTGATCTTGTTGGCGAAGAGCGCTTTGGTGAACACGATCGCATCGTTGGTGTAGAACGAGAAGTTGATGACGTCCGGGTTCGCCTTCTTGATCTTGATCGCCTGTGCGGACATATCGGATTGGCCGGAGGTAACCGGTTCGTCGAGGACACAAGTCCAGCCGCGCTTATCCGCTTCTTCTTTCCAAATTCTGGCGTTGTCGCTGCCCCAGTCGGTGGATTCATAGACCAGCGCATAAGTCAGTCCGCCGTCCGCTTCGACGGCAGCCGCGGTATCCGGGCTGGCCTGGAGGCAGAGGTCGACGCCCTTGAGCATCTCGGCAACGTCGTAGCTCGCCTTGTTGTTGACACGGAAAACCCACTCATAACCACGCTCGGTGATCTCGTTTTTCACGCCGCCCATGCTGATGAACGGGGTGGAGTAACGCTGCGCCACTTCCGATGCGGGGAACGTGACCGCGCTGTTGTAGCAACCAACAATGATATCGACATTGTCCTTGGTGCAGAGTGTTTCCACGCGGGAGGAACCAACGTCCGGGGACGTCTCGGAATCGTAGACGACCGCTTCAATCTTCGCGCCGCCCATCGATTTGATGCCGCCGTTTGCGTTGATTTCCTCAATGGCCATCAAAGCACCATCACTGTGCTGCTGACCGATTGTAGCGCTGTTGCCGGTAAGAGGCCAAACAAAGCCAATCTTTACCACGGGGACATCCGCGCTGTCCGTCGTCGTTGTCTCGGTCGCCGCCGCAGCCTGGGTTGGAGCCTCGGTTGCCGCCGGCGCTACGGTTTGGGGTACGCAGCCCGTCGCTGCCATCAAAACCACGATTACCAGAGTCAACAAGCGCAAGTGTTTTCGAGTTTGCATTTTTCTTCCTCCTTTATTTTTCTCCCTCTCGGGAAATTGAAAGTTTGCACCATCTGTTCCGATCGATTCTTGAAAAGTAATTCTCGGTAAGCTACTCTTAAAAAGCTTTCTGGGAAGCTTTTCTGGAAAGCTTATGGGAGAACCCTCTTTTGGGGAACGCTATTCTTGGGGGAGCTTATCTTTGGAAGCTTTGGGCGCATCTTTCAAAGCATGACAGGATGACAGGGAAATGATTCTTCTCTATTTGACTGCTCGATTGGTTCTGAAACGGGTATCCTTTTGGTTCGTTCAACTGATCTGCGTGTTTTTTATCGGGCGAAGAGTGAAACTGTTTCCTCTCGCACCTAAGCTATGCGCGCTATTTCTGAAACTCCGGAAAGTCAAACTCTTCGTGGAACGTGTACTCGACCGCTTCCGCGCAGGGTGCGTAGAAGCACATCAGCTTCAGCGGAACCGTGCCATTGTTCCAAACCATGTGCGGCACGCCCTGGGGAAAGAGGAACAGCGAGCCGGGTTCAATGTCGTAAATCTCTTCGCCAATCTTCACTTTTCCGGTGCCGGACACGATGTAGACCGTTTCCTCGCCTTTTGCGTGCGAGTGGGCGGGTTTTGCTCTTCCGCCGGGATGATAGACCGTGCAGCAAACGCTGGAATACTTTGACCCGGTATGGCTCGGTAGTTGCAGCCAATAGACATCTCTGCCTTCCAGATGCTTAACGTCGCCTCTGGTTTCATGCGTGATGATCGAATGATCCATCGAATACTCCTTTTTACGCGAAGCAACAGAAATCCTCTTTAGAATTGCCTGCGTGATCTTGTGGTTATTTATCTTGAACCGGTTCAAAGCAAAAGGAATGGCGCGTGGTAAGAATTTGTATCTAGGCCTTTATCGAAATGTACGAAAAGTTTTTGTGAGGTTGTGCGTTGTGTTAGTCCAGACAGCCGGCTTTTTCCAGCGTCGCTTTGGTCGTTTGATATGCTTCCGTGATGACGTCCTCGGGACGCCGGGCGTAGTGCTCCGGTCGAAATGTCTCGATGGAGACCATCCCCTGGTAGCCCATGCGCTTGAGTACATCCAGATAGTTCGCAAGATTGATAACGCCCTTTCCGCAGAAACACCGCGCAGGAGGCGCAAGCTCGCTCTCGGGTACGTCGTCATAATCGTTGATGTGCACCGCGAATACTTTTTTTACGTCCGCCAGCGCCATCTCGGAAAAGTCGTTGCGTTTATGGTATCCGAATATATTGCAAGGATCAAACGCATAGCCCACGTTTGCCCGATCAATCTCGTTGACAATCTCGACCGCGAAGGGAACCGTTCGAACACTGCATTTCGGCGTGCCGACCAGTTCAAAGCAGAGGTTGACGCCATAGTCGGCGGAGATATCCGAAAGCTTGCGCATGATCCGGACGCAATCGCTCTTGATGTGTTCCGGCGTGTCCGCATACGGAATGCGCGGGTCCGCGCTCATGGGTGGCACGATGATAAACGCGTGAGAGCCGATCTGCTCCGCGGTCTTGCAGCCGAGTAAAAACTCCTCCATCAGCGCTTCCCGCCTCGCCGCCGAGTCGTCGCCCGAAAACAACTCCTTATAGGTGTAAAGCGCGTTGATCGCGTGCGGCTGAATTCTGTGATTCTGGAAGAAGTGCTTGAGTTCCCGTACCGAATGCGTGCACAGATAGTCGCGCAGCATGTCCAACCGAATCTCGATGAAATCAAACCCAACGTCGTTGCAAATCTCCAAATCCTGCGCCAGTGTGGAGCAGCCTTTTGCGGTTGATTCGTTGAAGCTGATTTTCATATTCTTCGTCTCCTGTTCTTTGCCGAAAAATCGCTTATCTGCCCAAATATCCGCCGTCTACGGGAAGGGTCACGCCGGTCACATATGCCGAGGCCGACGAGGCGAGAAACAGCACGGGGCCAATGATGTCTTCGGGTTTTCCCCAGCGTCCGGCGGGAATGCGGCTGACGATGATCTTGTTTTGCTCCGCGCCCTCCGGCGTTCTGTAAAACGGATTCAACTGCGTTTCGATATAACCTGGCGCGACGGCGTTGACCGTAACGCCCCTGCCCGCCCATTCGTTGGAAAGCGACTTGGTGACCAGGGAAATCGCGCCTTTGCTCGCCGCATAGGACGGAATCTGCAATCCCCCGAAAAAGCTGTTCATCGAGGCGAAGTTGATGATGCGTCCAAAGCCGTTTTTCAGCATCTCCGCACCCGCCAGCTGCGAAAAGAGGAAAGTTGCGGTCAAGTTGATCTCCAGCACCTCATCCCAATCTTTTTCGCTGAACGTTTCGGAGGAAGCGCCTCTGCGGCAAATGCCCGCCGCATTGACGAGAATATCCACGCCGTGCATGGTGTCCATGCAGGCTTGAAACGCGCGTCTCACATCGTCCCGTTTGAGCAGGTTTGCCGGTATGCAGTGTACCGCGGGGTCGCCGTCGCTGGCGATCTCTTTGCAGATCGAATCCATATTCGCGCTGATGTCGACAATTGCGACCTCCGCGCCCTGCACGTGCAGCTGCCGCGCAATCGCTTTGCCAATGTCTCCCGCGCCGCCGGTGATGATGGCGCGCTTGCCGGTAAAATCAAACGTATATTCCATAATCATCTTCCTCTTCTGCTCCTCGACTGTTTCGGAAGTCAGAGCACCCGGTTTAGAATGTTACGATGCCTTTGATAAAGCCTTTTGGCGCCTGTAAGAGCCAATCAAACCCTGTTTGAATCTCCTCAAACCTCACGCGGTGGGTCACCATCGATTCCATCGGAATCTTTCCCGTTTGCCAGGCAACAACCCCGCGCTCAATGTTTCGGGTGACGGATACCGCGCCGATGGGGTGAGACACGTTGATCTGCGGAGAGCGAATCATGAGCTCGTAGCCAAGTCTGCGGGAGAATTTCTCTTCTTTTGCATAGACCGAAGCGCTCACGATTCTGCCGCGTGTTTGATACGGCTGCTCATGGCGACCGTTCACATGCGGAAATCGTATGATCGACGCCGCGGTTTCCAGCCCGCGGAGGCTGCCGGTGATCTCGACCACCGCGTCAAAGAAGTTGCCGCCGGTGTGCGTAAACATCATCTGCTGAATGTCGCCATGCGTCGGGTCAAACGCCGCCGTCGCGCCCATCCGGAGCGCCAGTTCCCGCTTGTCCGCCGCAATGTCGATTGCGACCAGGTCGGTCAGGTTGCAGCCGTTGAGCGCCGAGATTGCCATAAGGCCCATCGCGCCGCAGCCGACGACCGCCACACGGGAGATTCCCTCGCCCGTCGCGTTGTCCACGATGTTCATCGTGCAACCCAGCGGTTCGCCAACACAGGTCAGCGGGTCGAGTGAAGATTGTGGTACGCGGGTAAAAACCGCATTCTCGGAGATGACCATATACGTTGTAAACGCGCCGGCGATGAAACCCGTAATCCGGTCTCCCGCCCGAAAGCGTTTCACTGCCTTGCCCGTCTCCAAAACCGTGGCGATCGGC
>JAQVML010000020.1 GCA_028703645.1 Eubacteriales bacterium | reverse complement strand
CTTTTATCGGCCTGTCAGCCAAATCCGGAGACTGCCATCGTTGTTTCGAAGAATTCAGAACGATTGATTGATCAAGCGGAGGATGGTTCAAAAGAAGGAACGGCGGCACTTTCCATTCCATCCGATCATGTGGTATTTACTGAAACGGGCGCGGACGGAAATCTTACCATCACTGCGGATGCAGCCGTAGACGTTCCCGCGGCGGATCAACTTCCTATGACTCGAGTGACGTCAAAAGGATTTGACCAATCGATCGTAACGCAAATTTTCCAGACTGTTTTTGCGGGGCAGACTGTATTCGATCATTCTAGCGATGCGGGGAGATCAAAAGCGGATATTGAGAAGAGCATTTTACAAATGCAACAGCAATTATCGGATGGATCATATGAACAATACGGATTCTCCGAAGAAGAATGGAACGATCTGATTTCCAAGCTAGAGGAGGATTATATTCACGCGCCGGACGAAGTTGAGGCGGAAAAAACCATCACGGACGGAACGATGCTGTTAAGCGGCGAAGACCAGTACCAATTCAGCGAATTAAACGCGGTGTCAGATACAGGCAGCTTGCGCGTTCGCTCGAACTTAAACAATAAATTCGCGGACGAGAGCTCGCTTGTTTATAGCCGGAATAATGCGCCAACCTATACGATGCTGGACGCAGTAGAAGTTCCTGTTGACTCAAATTCAAAACCGGAAACGGATGAGAAAGTTGGTTACGCGCTCTCAAAGGCGATTGATTTTTGCAGCAACATGTTTCGCAGCAATACGCTATCTTTGAAACTTGCGGCAGTCTATCTGGTAAATGATCGTTCAACCGGGCTATCCGATGATGAAGCCGCATCGGCGCAACACTATGCTTACAAACTCTTCTACGTGCGAGAAGTCGCCGGGGTTCCGGTTGCTGTCGACGCCGCAATGGGAATGAACGAAGACCCATATAACATTCGGTGGAGCTATGAGCAAGTGGAAGCGGTATTCGACCGGAACGGTATCGCCTCGCTGAATTGGGGAGCGCCACTCTCCAACACAGAGATGCTCAAGCAGAATGTGAAGGTGATATCGCTGGATAGAGCCAATGAAATTTTCAAAATGATGGCACATACCGTTTATGAACCGCAGGCAAAGCCGCTCAACCCAAAGGTCAAGCGCATAGAAATCGACGTCAAGATTGATGAAATCCAGCTTCGATTGCTGCGGATTCGCGAGCAGAACACGGAGGGAACGCGAACGGGAATTCTCGTACCCGCTTGGGTTTATTATGGTTCGGTCAGGAACGCGACCGAATGGGAAGACCCTTCTCAAAACACCATCGTGTATCAAGGCAGCAGCAACCAGTTCGGAAACATGTACTATTGGGGCCCAACGATTGTGTTAGCAATCAATGCCGTTGACGGCAGCATCATCGACACGGCGATCGGCTATTAAGCGCTCGCAATGCAGAAATGATTAATGCTAATCGCGCTTGTTTGCCCAAGCGAATTGGATCAAGGCACAGCTAGGAGAATCGTTTTCAAATCGTCACAGTGAAATAACAATGCCTTAACCATCTCACTGGTTTTATCTGTCATAATACAGAAAAGCGACTGAGAGGAATTTTAAATGATGAAGAAATCCATCATCGTTTGCGGGGTTATCGTATGTGCCCTGTTTGGCTTGGCTTGTCAAAAGACGCCGGATAAGCCGATTGTGATCGGAAAGAATTCCGAGCAGTTGATTGAAAAAGCGACGGAAACGGATTCAACAACATCCGCAGTGGAAAATAGCGATCGAATAACCGGAGCCCCTGAGAACTATCAAGCGGATCTGACGAATCCGCAAGGGAATCTATTGATTCATGTGGATGCGGCAATAGAGGTTCCAGCCGTTCAGGCGATGTCCGTTGCGCGCATCATTCCAAGGGAATTTACCAGCGAAGATGTTCAGCGATTGTACGATACCTTTTGCGCAGGAGCAACTTCGATTGGGCCGGACCCGGTTTTGACGAGAGCGTTTCAGCTTCGCGTCTATCAGAACTATCTCGATATGCGAAAAGCCAACGTGTACCCAGATATGCAGTATGGATCGATGGAAGCGTTTGATGAAGCGATTGCAGAATTCATGCAGGGCATTGACGCACTTCCAGAGGAATTCACTCCAACCGAACCGGATTTCTCGTTTCACTCCCACGGGAGCGCAAGCTGTTATGCGGCGCGCAGCAACGAGCTGGTTTCCCAGATCAGCGTGAGAAATGCGGACGGGCTTTCGAGCGCAAGCTATTATCGAGATATCTACGAACGCAATTTCATAGACGGTCTTCGCGGCTCAGCAACAGACAGTTTTTCGCTCATGCAAGATCCGAGATATGTCAGTCCCATGCTGGACATTGACGCCGCGCGATCGATTGCGATTGACGCGGCGGCTTCGATCGGACTGAAAGACTGTTCCATTGCGGCGGAACGAAAAACGTGCTTGTGGGATATCACCTCAACCGTACCGACAGATACGCTAAAAGGCGCTTACGAATTTATCTTGACGCCAACAATCCATGGCGTACCGTTTACCTATGCCAACGGAGAAGCAAACAATCAGAATGACCAGAGCAATCAATATGACAAGCCATGGTATTATGAAAAGGTGCGCGTGATCGTGGACAACGATGGCCTCAACAGCTTTGTTTGGGATGCCCCGTATCAATCGATTGATCCGATCACCGAGAATGCATCGTTGCTTCCCTACTTGCAGATACAGAGTATCTTTGAGCAAATGATGCCGATTACGTTTCATCATTACAATGCAGACGATTTGACGGCGACATGCAGCGTCAATATTTCCAGAATCACGCTGGGTTATATGCGGATCAAGGAACAAAACGTGCAAGGTTCCGGGCTAATCGTGCCGGTTTGGGACTTCTTCGGCAGTTATTACCGCAGCGATGATCCTGCGGGAAACACACCACAGGGCAGCGATGGATATGAATCGTTGCTTACCATCAACGCGATCGATGGAAGCATCATAGACCGTGAGACCGGGTTTTAAACGAATTCGAGCAACCGTTATCTTGCGTGTGGACGCATCGCATGCGCCGCCTTTGGCGGCGCTTTTTTGGAAGATGCGTTGGATTTTTCCCCTAAAAATACGTGGCAATATGCTCTGATAACTTGAGATGTTCAGATTGCTTTGTATCATGTATAATGCAATGATGATGAGCAGAACGCAGAAAAGCTTTGCAAAAGGTGCGGCTATCTTGGGTGGACTTGGACTTGTTTCCAAGATCATCGGAGCCGTCTATACCATCGCCATAACCAGCATTGTCGGCAAACATGGCATGGCGTATTATACGACGGCTTTTCCCATATACACGTTCCTCTTGGCAATCTCCAGCGCGGGTTTGCCGGTTGCTATCTCCAAGATGGTGGCGGAACGAACGGCGCACGATGATTTCAACGCAGCCTATACGGTTTTTTCCAAGGCGATCAAGGCAATGCTTGGTATTGGGCTTGTCACAACGATCATCATGATCGTGCTGAGTAAGCCGATTGCGACCGTAGTTGGAAGACCGGACGCCAGCTTGACAATTATGGCGATCGCGCCCTCGCTATTCTTCGTGGCCATCATCTCTGCCTACCGGGGCTATTTCCAAGGGATGCAACTGATGATGCCGACGGCTGTGTCGCAGATCATCGAGCAGGTAGTCAAGACCATAGCGGGTCTTTTCATGGCTTGGCTTTGGATCGGTAAAGGTGAGATATACGGGGCGGCAGGCGCTGTATTCGGCATCACGGTTTCCGAGTTTGTTGCGTTCATCTACTTGTTCGTTTTCTATCGGATTCGAAAAGCGGATTTCAAAAAGCAATTGGTCAGCGCCCATCATGCGGAGCTTACGAAAAACATCGGAAGAAAGCTCATCTATCTGGCCATGCCCATCATTGTCGGAGCCTGTGCCATGCCGATCGTCCAGCTTGCCGACACAGCGATCATCACAAATACGCTAAACGGCATGAAAAGTGTTGTGCTGCTGGGACAAGAGATCATACTCAATCCCAAGATGGTCGATTCGCTTTTTAGCCTGTTGACAGCGTATGTGAACCCGATTGTCAATATGCCGGCGGTGTTCTCTCTCGCTCTCGCGGTCAGCCTTGTGCCTTCGATTTCTGCGTCCAAAGCACATAGCGATCAAAGAGGCATCTCCAACAAGGCGGGCAGAGGGCTGAAGCTTTCCTTGATCATTGGACTGCCCTGTGCGGTTGGTTTGTATCTGTTGTCGACGCCGATTATTCATCTTCTTTTTTTCAAGCTGAAAGGGGACGATTTAATCATCGCCGGGAACCTGCTGGGGATTATGGCGATTGCGGTGTTGTTTTTGACCATTTTGCAGACCATGACGGGCATTCTACAGGGTTTGGGCAAGACGTATCTGCCGGTGATCAATCTGTTTATCGGAATCGGCGTAAAGATTCTCATCAGCATTTTCTGCATTCGAATTCCGGCGATCAACATTCAGGGCGCCGCGTATGGAACCGTTGCCTGCTATGCCATTGCGGCACTGCTGGACGTGATCTGCGTCGTCAAATTCGCCAAAGCCAGACCCAGAATCGTTCAAGACTTGCTCAAGCCGATCTTGGCGACGGCGTGCATGGGCCTGATCGTCTATTTGCTGATGCCGCATGTGTCGCCCGATGAATATTCTCGGCTGACGACCATTGGTGTTATTTTGATTGCAGTCGTCGCATATGCGTTCTTTACGTTCTTCTTTGGCGCGATCAATCAGGCGGACATGCAGTATCTGCCGGGCGGCAAACAGATTACATCCGCTTTGATCCGGCTGAAAATCTGGAAAGCGGACGCGAGCGGGAGAAAATGAGAAATCTTTAATCGATGCAATTTACATAAGCGAGCAGAAGGATGCAACTAAGCGCATAATCGTCGGTTGCAATTGGAGCAAGCCCAACCGCAAACTCGTTTAGGGAGTTTTGGCGATTCGAAAATCCCCCGATCGCGGTGTTTTTTCACACAGTAAAAATCCATCGGCAAAGCACGATGTGATTTGTCGATGGACGGATAACGCCAACAGGCGTTATTTTTCTATGCGCGCGCGCAGATGTTGACTCCTGCAAGCGCCGGGCGTTTGCCCTACAATCTTTCGAAAACACTGCACAAAATGGCTTTGCGAACAAAACTGATAAAACGCGGCAATTTCCGCGATTGGATCGCTGCTGTGGCGAACAAAATATTCCGCCTCTTCAATTCGTCGCCGGACGATGTAGTTGTGAATGGTTTCGCCCGTTTCGCGCTTAAACAGTCCGGAAAGATAGTTTGCGTTGTGATAGACGGCGGAGGCGATATCGGAAATGGAGATTGGCTCGCTCAGATGCGCGTCGATGTATTCCATCGCCTGGTTTACGGCTGCCGAATGTCGGCTGCCGCGCGCGGTTTGAACGCGGGTGGTGAAACTCTCGATCATCTCCGCTTCAAAGTCGGCGAGGTGGTTAGTCGTCGGCGCGGCTTCAATGCGCTGGATAAAGGCGTCGCTCAACGTGAACGCCTCGTCGGGCTTAACTCCACCGGAGATTGCGGCGCGTGCCATAAACGTGCAACTGCAAATCAATGAGTTTTTCAGGGAGCGCACCGGCGTGTTGGCGAGCTTTGCGCGTGGGAGGCGATTGATATCACCTAGAATGTGTTTCGAGCTAATCGTGTCCCCGTTTGCGATCATGCGGCATATTTCCAGTTCGATTGCATAGGGAACATGCTGAAACTGGCGTGTGCGGTAGTCCATCGTTTGGGAATAGTAGCTGTCGTCAATCGGCGTTCCGGTGTCCGGCTCAACTTCGGTTAGATCGGGAAGCGATTGATCGCTCAAAAAAAGAGTCTCAAGCAACTTGCCGGAATAGAAGAGATGCCGGTCGTCTAGCACGGGGCAGGATGCAAAATAGTCCGCCAGCTCCGCTTTGCAGCGAAACGGAAGAAGTCCTGCGCGAATCTGCGGGGCGAGCTGGTCGGGGAGAACCGGCTTTTGCAGCACAGGGCCCGCGCGCAGGAGCACACCGTCCTGCACGGCCAGCAAAAAGAAGGTTTCGAACGCGGGAGTACTTAAATATTGCACCGCTTTATCGTTTGGATAAGGCACGGGAAAAAGCGACGCGTCATCCGTAATTCGCGCGGCGCAGGGAACTATCTCTGGCAGGCTGTAGGCGACGGCATTACGAACCAACATTTCAACAGGGATGCCGGTTGCATAGTGAAACATTCGCAGCAGATGGATTCGCGTTTCTGTATTCACAATCGAACTCCTTTGCTGATATAGTGAATATTATAATACAAAAGTGAAGATATTAATAGAACGGATGGTTCTACAACTCATATAATGAATATATAAGCGAATCGCCCGACTCAACATTTCAACGGGCAGAATAATCCAACCATACAGACAATTGAACAAGGAGGAAGAGAAAGTTGAAAAAGATTCTTGGTATTTCACTGATGCTGATGATGGTGTTTGCGTTGCTGACAGGTTGCGCAACAGCACCTGCTCCGGCTGCGCCGGCCGCTACCGAAGCGCCCGCAGCAACCGAAGCACCGACGGCGACCGAGCAGATGCCGGCAGAGCGTACCGTCATCAAATTTGCCGCGCAGGCGGATAGCACGCCCGCCACGCAGGCTGTGGTCGATGCCTATAACGCTTCACAGGAGCTCTATACTGTGGAGTGGATCGACATGACGAACGATTCCGGCGCGATGCGCGAGCAGATTTTAACCAGCATGCAGGCCGGGTCGAGCGACTATGATGTGCTCTCCATGGACGTGGTCTGGGCGGGCGAATTCGCAGCCGCTGGCTATATTGCCCCGATCGATCAACTGATGCAGGCGGATGGACTCAAGATTTCGCAGTTCAACGCAGGTTCCATGACCGCAGGCAACTATAGCGCAAAGCAATACACGCTGCCATTCTTCCCCGATCTGGGCTTGCTCTATTTCCGCAAGGACATCGTCTCGACGGAAGATGCGGCAAAGCTGGTTTCCGGCGACTACACCTATGCAGATTTGCAGGCAATGGCTGAGAAGTATATGGGCCAGGGCGGCACGACGGACGGCATCGTCTTCCAGGCGAAGCTGTATGAAGGCCTCGTTTGCAACCTGACCGAATACACCGCCGGTTGGACGGATGTGGAGGGCGGCCTCGTCGCGCTCAAGGCGATGGTGGATTCCCCCGCGTCGCCGGTCGATATTCTCAACTATTCCGAAGGTGAAACGCACAATAGCTTCATCAAAGGCGCAAGCGTATTTGCCCGCAACTGGCCATACCAATGGGGCATGATCGCTTCCGACGGTACGATTTCGCAGGATGTTGTGGACGTTGCTCCGCTGCCCGGCGGCTCAACGGTCGGCGGCTGGCTGCTTGGCATCAATAAAAACTCTGTCAATCAGGAAGGCGCCTGGGACTTTATGAAGTTCGTTGCAACGCAGGGACAGAAGATCATGTCCGTTCAGGGCGGCTATCTGCCGGGCTATAACGAGATGCTGACCGATGCGGACGTCATTGCCGCAAACGCCATGCTCTCCATGCCGGGATTCCAGAACGCGCTGGCTAGCACGATCTCCAGACCGGTTTCGGCGCACTATTCCGAAACCTCGGATGCAATCATGAACGCAGCGCATGCTTACCTCTCCGGCGAGATGGAACTCACCGCCGCGGTGGATGCAATCACCGCCGCACTGGCGAACTAACGCTTCGAGCAAAGGCGGCGCTCCACCAAAACCGGGTGCGAGCGCCGCTCTTTCTACGAAAGACCTACGTTGAGACCGGAAAGGGAGGCTGTCTATGCGAAAGACCATAACGGCAAAGCAAGCGGCTTTTTTGCTGCCACTGTTTCTGCTTCTGGCCGTATTCGCGCTGTATCCAATCATTTCGTCTGCCATCTATTCATTGTTCGACTACCGAACCAACGATCAGCAGGTTGCCGGTCTCTACACCACCGGAAACTTCAACGCGCCGCTCTTTTCGGAGGATTGCGGGTATATCAACTGGTTTTTGGAGGACGACATCACCCTTTTGAGCGAGGCGGATCAGACGGAACTGCGCGCCGCGATGGAACAGGTGGATGCGCTCGCCAAACAGTATGTCACCATTGGCGAGGTAACGAAGATTTCCGCTGCCGAAGCAAAGCAAATCACCTCCCAAGTAGCGGAAATTCAGGCCACGATTCAATCGGTATATGAGCGAAACGACGGCGTTACGTTTTACAACGGCTGGGATAAGTTGAACACAATCTTTCGTGAGATGGATAGTTGCATGATCAACAGCAACTTTACCGGACTGGCAGCGTACGGAAAACTCCTGAGTGATACGCGCTTTTTCCATTCGCTTAGAAGTACGGCGATCTTCACGGTCATCTCCGTAACGTTTGAATTGATATTCGGTATGGCGCTTGCGTTGATCATGAACAAGGCGATCAAGGGTATCGGCGGCGTTCGAACGACCGCGCTGATCCCGTGGGCCATTCCAACCGCCGTCTCCGCGCTGATGTGGAGCTATATGTATGACGGCAGCAGTGGCATCATCGCAAAGATATTTACCGATATCGGGCTGATCGCCTCGCCGGAGCTGATGCTGCTTTCGGCTGGCGGCGCAATGACCGCGGCAATTCTGGCGGACGTTTGGAAAACAACGCCCTATATGGCGCTGCTGCTTCTGGCGGGCCTGCAAATCATAGACAAGGTGTTGTATGAGAGCGCAAAGATCGACGGCGCGGGGCCAGCAAAAACGTTCTTTAAAATCACATTGCCGCTGCTCAAGCCTTCACTGCTCGTGGCGTTGCTGTTTCGAACGCTGGATGCCTTCCGCGTATATGACCTCATTGCGGTCTTAACCGGGGGGGCGCAGGGAACGGAAACGCTCTCCATCTATGCGTATAAGCTCATGATCGCGCAAAACAACTATGGCTACGGCTCGGTGGTTGTACTGACGATGGCGCTTTGCGTAGGCGTGATTGCGTTCCTGTTCGTCAAGGTGCTCGGCGCGGAAATTGTGAAGGATGATTGAGGGGAGGAAAAGCGTATGAAAACCAAACGGCTCACAAAAGTCACTTCAGCCATCATAATCGCTGCGTTTCTCGCGGTGATGGTGTTCCCGTTTTTCTGGATTCTCATCACGTCCTTCAAGCCGTCCAGCGAGATCTTCGGTAAGGACACGGCGTTTAACATCATCGCCAACAATCCAACGCTCATCAACTACAAAGCGGTGCTGGACAAAGGCATTCTCAATTCGGTTAAAAACAGCTTTATCGTTGCAACCGTGACCACGATCTATGTCGTCTGCGTCGCTACCCTGAGCGCATATATCCTTGCGCGGGTGCGCTTTAAGGGCAAGGGACTGGTGCTTGGACTGATTTTGAGCGTTTCCATGTTTCCGCAGATGGTTGTGGTTGGTCCGATCTTCAATATGTTTTACAAGCTCAACATGCTCAATAGCTATTTTGTAACGCTTGCCTATTCTTCCATTACGCTTCCGGCTGCGGTTTGGATCATGGTGGCGCATTTCAAGCGGATTCCGCTTTCCATTGAGGAGGCGGCAAGCATTGACGGCTGCTCCCAGTGGCAAACGCTCTGGAAGGTGATTTTCCCGATTGCGCTGCCGGGCGTCTTTACGAGCGCGATCATGACGTTTATCGCCGCGTGGAACGAATACCTGCTGACCATGACGCTCAATTCCGATAAGCAGTTTCAAACAGTGCCGGTGGCCATCAATGCGCTGCGCACGCAGTTTTCGATTCTTTGGGGTGAAATCACCGCAGCAACCGTTTTGGTCGTCATCCCGACACTGATCATCGTGCTGCTGTTCCAAAAACAGATTGTTTCCGGCATGACGTCCGGCGCGGTCAAAGAATAAGAGGCATAGCGCACGAGCCTATGCAGCCACAATAAAAATATTCCGGATGGGTTCCGGCATAGTCAAGGAGTACATGAGGTTGAATGAACTGGAGTTTGTAATAAGAGGATACGCGGACGAGACGCTCGCGCGTGATGAAACGTTGTTTCATTGCGCAAACGGTTATCGCGGTGTGAGAGGATGCCTGGAAGAGGACGCAAAAGACGGAGTGCTCTCCATCCGCGGGGCCTATATCAACGGGTTTTGCGAGGAAGAAGAGAT
>JAQVML010000417.1 GCA_028703645.1 Eubacteriales bacterium | reverse complement strand
CTGGTATACAGTTCGTCGGCACGGAGTAAGATGCTTGGGAAATGCTTGTGCTGCATTGCATTTGCGAAAGGCTGCGTTTCGAGGCAAAATCCCGGGCGAATGCCGTACAATGCGCCACCCTTACCGGTCATGCCGCTGAGATCGAGAGGCGCGATCCGGGCTGATCGGTCAGAATGTCCATGGCAACTCCTCCGACGGGATCGTAAGCCTCTGCAACGCGCGCCACGCCTTTTCCTGAATTGCGAAGCACGAAGTTGTGATCATAGCCTTGCGCTGCGCGCATCCCTTCGCTGTCTGCGTCGATATCCCGGCCGATGGGTTTGAACGCGCGAAAATCGAGAGGAGTCTTCGCTACTGATGCGATTTTGCCCGCCGGAAGAATGGTGGCGCCGATATACCATTCCAGGCTTAAATATTCTTCTAGCGTATCGAATCCCAGCACGACATCGACCAGTTCGTTCGCGCGATTCGGGACCATCATGCTGCGCCAGGTTGCGCCATAGGAAATGAACGAGCAGGATGCTCCAGACATATATGTTATGGTGTAGAGATAAACTTCCTCTTCGTTTGGCATGAAGCCGAAATGATTCTTAGTTATGCTCACCCATTATCTGCGACGGCGAACTTCTCAAAACTCCGCGTCATAGTGTTCCTCAACGGTTCTCCATACAGCCTTTCGCAGACATATATCCCGAAAACGGAGTTTGGAACAATATGCTTCAAATCCAAACCGTCCGTACTTTGATGTATCGATTGGGTCGGGATCTGTGATCTCCAACACGAGCGCGCCATCGATCAGAATGAAAGCATGGCCGTTGAAACTGCCCATCTGAACGAAATATTCTCTTCCGGGGATAAACGGGAACAAAGGTGTAGCTGCGTTGAGTTTATAATCCGGCGACTTCTCGAAGCCGACTTTGCCATGCCACCAACCCTGAAGTCCGCAGACATAGGCAATATGCCGTGTATTGGTCTCGTAATTCCAGCTGCCGCTCCACATGGCGTTGATGTCATGTGTACAGGGCAGTATCGTCATTGCGCGGAACTCGAGGATGACATCTCCAAAGAAATCCTGCTGCGAAATTACCATGGCCGGATAATTCTCGCGATTCTCGCCAACCAGCCATCCGTCTTCGACGTGCCAATTTCCGCCACGGATGTCAAAATCTGATTGAAGAACTTCTTTGGTGATTGGCTTATGCCATAAAATCGGACAATTTTCAAGATTGACTTCTTTTTGGAGTAGACGCATATTATTCCCTTCAAAGATGTTTCATTTCTATATGGATTGATTCAACCGCTCTCCGACTGCGCCGCCGGGATGGATGAGCGCGAACTGCGTGCTCTGAAACCCGGTAGCCACGATGAGTGCGGCTTGCAGCGCGTCGAAGAGCACAGAAAGAACTGTGAAGCTGGTTGTGCCTTGCTCGTTGAACGGATCGACCTCTTTAGTTACGAGCATCTGCAGTACGATGTCGGCTCCTTCGGCAAGCGAAGAACCGAGGTTCTCTGTAACGGCGATGACGGTGATACCCTTGCGTTTGCAGATCGAGAGGATAGGCAACAGCTCCGCGGTTTTTCCGCCGCGGGAGGCAAGGAGTATGACGTCTCCCTCTTGCAGATAGCCCGTAGCACCGTGAATCGCCTCTGAAGGAGAGATAAAGCGGGCCGGACGTTCGATGCAGCACATCAGGTGCGCGAAATGCTGACAGCAGATGCCGGAATGACCGCAGCCGCTGGTTGCGATACGTGGCGCGTTTTTCAGCACCTCGACAGCTTTCATAAACTCATTTCGGCTGATTCCGCTCAGCGCATGCGGGATCGATTCCGCTTCAACCCGGTATGCGTTTTGCGCGATTTCCCATGCGCGATTCTCGTTCAAGAGCGTTCCCTCCAATACTGATCACAATGAGCGATCAAGCTTGTTGTAGTCCTGTGGCTACTCGCCGATGACGGTGATCTGCGCCGTGCGCGTTCTGGCACGGGTGGTGTCAAAGTCGATGAAATAGATGAACCCGAATTCGCCGAGGTCGAGCTGGCCTTCGATCAGCGCGATGGTTTCGCTTCTGCCAACCAGCGAGGAAACGAGGTGCGCGTCGGTGTTGTGGCAGCCGCGCGCGTCCTCACCATGCTCCGCGGCAAAAGCGAGCGCTTTCGGACCCGGATGCAGATAGATCCCTTCGCGGCGGCAGAGCGGAAAAATGCGCTCCAGTCCCTCGATGAAATCCTGCTGCAGCGTTTCCAAGCCGGTGATCGACTCATCAAATGCCGCTTCCTGAGTGATGATCGCGCAGGTTGTATGATGAGAATACACCGTGACGATGCCGTTGCGGATGCCGGATCTGACAACAACATCCTTCGCCGCTTGTGTCACGTTGTGAAACGTCGGAATTCCGTTGTTGCTTTGCAGCGAAAGTGCTTCTCTGTATACCATGCTTAACGGCCTCCTTAGCGTTTCATTGGGTCGAGTCTGCCGAGTGCGATCAGGTCCTCACGGGCCTTTTTGACGTAAAGTACC
>JAQVML010000416.1 GCA_028703645.1 Eubacteriales bacterium | reverse complement strand
AAGAGACATTGCGGGTTTTGGCGGCCTCTGCACCGGAAAGTTTGCGGCAAATATCGTGACAGACGGGCTGGATTATGCGCTTTTGTCGACGGGGACGCGGCTTGCGATCGGCTCTCGCAATCTGGAAATCACGCGCGTCGGCAAGCCCTGTTACAAGGCTTGCGCGATTGCGCAATCGGGCGAAACCTGCCCGCTACCAAAGAACTGCGCCTTTGCGCGGGTGCTGCGCGGCGGCGAGATTCAAATTCACGACGAAATCACGATTGATCACACACAGGAATAAGCATATCAAACACAGATCGGAACAAGAATGAACGACCGCTTTGGACGAAACATTACATACCTGCGTCTTTCGCTGACCGAGCGCTGCACGCTCAAGTGCGCTTATTGTCGCGCGGGAGAGGGCTTTTGCCCGAAGAAGAGCGAGCTCACGCGGGACGAATTTTTGCGCATCGTGCGCGCGTTTGCTTCCATCGGGGTCAAAAAGGTGCGTCTCACGGGCGGCGAGCCGATGCTCCGGCGGGATTTGATTCCCATCCTCTCCGGCATCCGCGCGATCGATGGGATTACCGAGATCACCATGACCACCAACGGTCAGCATCTGGCGGGACAATGCCGCGCGTTGAGAGAGGCGGGGCTCGATCGCCTGAATATCAGCGTCGATTCGCTCAAACCGGAGCGCTACGCCGAAATCACCGGCGGAGGGT
Organism: Eubacteriales bacterium; assembly: GCA_028703645.1. Taxonomy (GTDB): domain Bacteria; phylum Bacillota; class Clostridia; order Christensenellales; family CAG-138; genus UBA7703. The sequence goes on along the minus strand of JAQVML010000416.1, from coordinate 1,818 downwards.
CGCTCGCGCTGGTGCTTGCAGGGATTGAAGAGGCGTTTGCCGCGGGATTTCCGTCGCTCAAGCTCAACGTCGTGCTCCTGCGCGGACAAAACGACGATGAGACGGATGATTTCATCGCGCTGACGAAAGATCGCCCTATCTCGGTGCGCTTCATCGAATATATGCCGCTGGGCGAAACCGATCAGGCAAACCTTCGCGTGACGGGCGCGGAACTCCTCAAAAAGCACCCGCAGTTGGTGCCGGTGGAGCCTTTTTATCCGGGGCAACCCTCGCGGGATTATCAGATGCCGGGCTATGTCGGGCGCGTAGGGTTGATCGACCCGATGTCGCACAGATTTTGCGCGGACTGTAACCGCGTTCGCGTGATGAGCGACGGTATGATTCGCCCGTGCCTCGGCTCTAACACCGAGTTTTCTTTAAAAGAAGCGCTGGAGCAAAACGATGATGACGCATTGCTTGCGGTGATCGCTCAAGCGATTGCGCACAAGCCGGAGACGCATTGCTTTGACGAGGCATTTACGGCGGAGAAGACCATGCGCCACATCGGCGGGTAACGAACGAGAGCACAACAACGCATTACCATGCGTGGTGATATGAACACAGACAGAATTCGAGGGAATATCGTGGCAAAGATTACATCCATCAACATCAGCCCGAAGAAGGGCACGTTTAAGCAGCCGGTCGAGCACGCGGAGCTCCGAGTGGATCACGGCATCGTTGGCGACGCGCACGCGGGCAACTGGCATAGGCAGATCAGCCTGCTCGCGCAGGAGAGCATCGACAAGATGATCGCTCTGGGGCTGCCAGATCTCACGCCCGGCAAGTTTGCGGAGAATATTACCACGGAAGGTATTTCACTCTACACGCTGCCCGTCGGTACCATTCTTCGCCTGGGCGCTTGCAGAGCGGAAGTCACGCAGATCGGCAAAGAGTGCCACCAGCACTGCGAAATCTACAAGAAGGTCGGGCAGTGCATCATGCCGCACGAGGGTATCTTTGTGCGCGTGCTCACGCCGGGCGAAATTTCGGTTGGCGACGAAATCGAGATTGAGCAATAGACCATGTTTGATTTCTGCGGGCGCGTTGCCCGCTCAGGCCGTCGAAAAGCTAGTTTTTCGACGGGATAACTACGTTTTGCCTCTCGCCCTCCGGGCTCCCGTGCGGCAAAACGCACAAAGAAATCGCCCATTCTGGGCGTTCCGTTGCGTCGGATCAACCGACGCAGCCGGAATTTACGGGTTAAGGGTTACGACTCTTAACAATCCCAAAGACTTTTTTGACAGTCTGTGCGGGCAGAAGCCCGCTTTTTTTACCCAAAGTCAAGAAAAAATTGAAGGATTGGAGGATATACCGCTTTTTCTGAAAAAATGTTGCGCACGCAGAAAAATATAATTGAAAGCGTTGTTTTATCGGAAAAATAATGGTATGATTCGCGTATGAAGCTCATCGATACAAAAGACGCGGTCGGACACGTGCTCTGCCATGATTTGACACGCATTGTTCCGGGCGAAAGCAAGGACGCGCAGTTTCGAAAGGGACATGTCGTCACAGAAGAAGACATTCCTATGCTGCTCTCGATGGGAAAAGACCACCTCTACGTTTGGGAGGTGGACGAGAACACGCTACACGAAAACGAGGCTGCCGATCTGCTTGCGCGCCTGTGCGAGAGTGAGCATATGCGCCGCGGAGACGTGAAGGAAGGCAAGATTGAGCTGTTTGCCACTGCCGACGGCGTGTTTACCGTAGATGTGCCGCGGCTCGACGCGCTCAACGATATGCCGGACATCATGGTTGCCACGAGGCACACCAACAGCCCGG
>JAQVML010000019.1:4228-10173 GCA_028703645.1 Eubacteriales bacterium | reverse complement strand
CTCGCGCCGGTGATGACGGCGTTTTTTCCCTTAATATCAAACAGCATGTTTCTTCTCCTTAAAACCGATACATGACCTTGATGGCGTCGGTCGGCGTAGTGAGCAGTTCGAAGCCCTTTGCCGCTTCTTCCGGCGGAAGCTCATAGTTGATCAGCCGCTCATAGTCTGGTTCCTGCGCGCTCAGACGGGCGGCGATTTCGAAGTCCTTTTGCGTATAAACGCGGGTGAACTGAATCGAAAACTCCTTGAACATGCCTTTCTGGTAGTTCATGGTCGGCGGTTTCTTGTACCCTGCGATGATCTCAACGATCCCGCGAATCTTCACCACATCCGGCAGAATCTCCGCAACGCTCTGGTGTCCCGCACAGTCGAAGACATAGTCGTATCCGTCCCCGTTTGTTTCTGCCAGCAGTGTTTCCAGCAGATCCTGTCCGCTCTGTAGGCAATGAAAACCGAGGCTTTGCGCAATCTTGAGGCGAACGGGGTTTGGTTCGCATATGGTGACACTACCCGCACCAAAGCGCCGCAGAGTGATGGCGGTGGCAAGGCCGATGGCACCCGCGCCAAACACAAGCGTGCTATAGCCCGCGCGGAAGTTCGCCATGTGGAGCGCGTGTACCGCAACGGCGATTGGCTCAATAAATGCGCCGAGCTTGGCGGAGACACCCTCTGGAACGGGCACGATCATGCCGATAGGCGCAATGGCGTATTCCGCCATGCCGCCGTCACGGTCGATTCCGAGCAGGCGCAGGGCCTTGCAGACGTGCGAGTTTCCGTTGCGGCAAGGCTCACAAGCGCCGCAAGAGAGCAGGGGGTTTACGGTGACGAGCGAGCCCTTGGGCAAGCCTGGAATGTCATGCATCAGGTGACCGGAAAACTCGTGACCCATCACGAGCGGGGCTTTCGCGCGCGGGTGCGCGCCGAGAAAGATGGTCACGTCACTGCCGCAGATGCCAGCAAAGCAAACGTGAATCAACGCCCAACCCTCGGGGGCAACCGGAACGGGCAAATCGCGCAGTTCCACGGCGTTGGTGCCGGTGTAAACAATCGCTTTCATACAAAAAATTCCTTTCCATAACAGCGCATCCCGGTCGAATGTTTATTCGGCATGCGCTAGCATTCAAAAGTGTGAGAGAAATGAGAACAGGGAGACTTAAAAGCGGTTCACGGGATTGAGCATCGGTTTACCGGTTAAGAACCGCGCCGCTTCCTCCGCAGTCTTCGTCTTGAGGCTTGAAGAGGCTTCCTCAGAGTACCAGGCCATGTGGGGCGTGAGGATGATGTTTCGCGCGGTGAGCAGCAGGCTCTCCGGCTCAAGCGGCTCGTGAACGGTCACGTCGATGCCTGCGCCCGCAATCAACCCATCGTTGAGGGCAACCGCGAGGTCGTACTCGTTGACGATTCCCCCGCGGGAAACGTTGATGAGTACCGCTTCCGGTCTCATCTTGCGCAGAACGTCCAGATGAACGAGGTTGCGCGAGGTTTCGAGATTGCAGTGCAGCGAGATCACGTCACTCTTCCGAACGAGCGTGTCGAAATCAACGGACTCGACAAAGTCCGGTATGGCATGATTGGGATTGATTTCGTAACCGAGAATTCGCCCGCCAAAGGGGCGGAGCATCTCGGCAAAGCAAGTGCCGATGCGCCCGAGGCCGACAATGCCAAACGTCATTTCGGAGAACCGCCGAATCGGGATGCTTTGCGCATACTCCCACTCACCGCGTTTGACGGAGGCGTCCATGCGGACGACCTTGCGCGTAAGCGCCATCATGAGCGCAAAGGCATGCGACGCGACCTCCTGCACGCCGTAGTCCGGCACGTTGCAGACCACGACATGGTGCCGCGAAGCTGCTTCAAGGTCGATATTGTTGACGCCGACGCCATAACGCACAACCATTTTCAGGTCGGGCAGTGCGGCGAACACGCGCTCCGTAAACGGCGCGTATTGGTTGACGACTGCCGCATAGCCCGGCAGATTCTCGATCAAATCGTTCTCGGTTTTGCACTGAAAGAGTACATAGTCGAGGCCGTAACGTTCGCAGACTGCCTGCTCTTCCGCCATGTAGAGGTGATCGCAGTCGCTAATGGCAATTGTTTTGTTTTTCATGCTGGTTCCTCCGGATGATAGACGCGGAGACGCGTCTGTTATTCGATTTCCCGCGGGGTTGGCGGCACATTGCGCCGTTTACCGGCAGGACGATTGACGATTACAATGCCTGTGCAAACAAACAGCAGGGCGGTGAGGGTCTGAACCAAAGCGATGCGCTCCCCCAACAACAGCCCGCTGAGCGCAACACCGAACACCGGCAGCAGAAAGAAGTAGACGGAAACGCTTGCCGCGTCGTAACGCCTAAGCAAACTCGTCCAAATCGTAAACGCCGCTGCGGAGAGAAAAATCAGGTATAGCAGCAAGAGCAACCCTTGGAGATTGATGGAGCGAAGCGCACCCCCGCCGACCAGACCGATGCTGAGAAGCACCGCACCACCCAGCGAGAGCTGCGCGCCGGCCACGCGAATCGGGTCCGCCTTGCGGGAGAGCCTTTTGCTGATGACCGAGCCAAGTGCGAAGAAGAATGACGAGAGTAGAATCAGAAAATCGCCGTTCCAGGAAAACGCGCCGCCAACCGCGCCACCCAGATTTGCCAGCACGATGCCAGTAAAACCAACGAGGCACCCGATGAGCTTTTTTAGCGTTATGCGCTCGGTGGGAAAGAACAGCGCGGCGAGAAATACGGCAAAAAATGTGGATGTCGTATTCAGAATAGCGGTGCGCGTGCCGAGTGCATGCGCAAGACCTAGATAGAAGCAAACATACTGCGCCGTGGTTTGAACCAGGCCGAGGCCAAGCAGAGATGCCGCGCGCGAAACATGAAACGGGTGCATGGCAGGCGAGCAAAAGCGGGCGACGAGCAGCGTGACCAACCCCGCAGCGGTGAACCGGATGCCCGCAAATAAAATGCGGTCAAACGCCGTTGCAATTCCAAAGAGCGGTGAGCTAATCTTGACGATTGGGATGGCGCTGCCCCAAAGAAGCGTGCAGAGCACCGCAAGTAGAATGGCGCACGGCCGAAGAGAAAGGGAGGACGCGCGGTCCAGCTCGCTCATCGCCGGATTCGGCCCGTCGCCTCGCCGGAGACGACCAGCTCGATTTCGTCCGCAAAGGAAAGGTTGAAGTCCTGCTCAATGGTCTGCTTGAGGCAGCTTGCGGCGGTTGCGAAATCCAGCGTGTGCTGCGGGTCGTAACACTTGAGCATGCCGTAGATCAGACCTGCGGTAAACGAGTCCCCGCCACCAACGCGGTCAACCAGATGAATGCGATAGCCGCGCGCCACATATGCCTTGCCACCCGTATAGAGCAGACCGCTCCAGATTGTGTCCGAAGCGGAGATGGTTTCGCGCAGCGTAAACGCAACGCTCTGGAACGCGTATTGTCGCGTGAGTTCCTCCGCGGCGGCGGCGTAGGCGGCCGGATCCGGGGTATCCTCGCCATCGGCAGAAGCAGGTGTTTCAATGCCAAAGAGCTTTGCCGCATCTTCGCGCCCACAGATGAGCACATCCACATAGGGCATCAATTGCCGCATGGTGCGGGACGCATCTTCCAGACTCCAGAGCAGCGAGCGATAGTTCAGGTCGCAAACAATCGTAATGCCGCGTCGCTTTGCTTCCCGGCAGGCTTCTTCGCAGATGCCGGGGAGATTTGGCCCCAACGGCGGCGTAATGCCGGTAAAGACAAAGTGGCTTGCGCCTTCGAAGATGGAATTCCAGTCGAAATCCTCCGGCGAAGCGGTGGCAATACCCGTGTGCTTGCGGTCGTAAACGATCCGCGAGGGGCGTTGGGATGCGCCCTTTTCGAGATAATAGGCGGCGATGCGATCCCCGCCAAACGCAACGTGACTCAGCCCGACACCGAATCTGCGGAGTTGCGCCATGGCGCAGTCGGAGATCAGGTTGTCCGGCAGACGCGTGACAAACTCTGTTGGGATCCCATTTATCGCGAGAAAAACCAGCATGTTCGCTTCCGCACCAGAGTAGTTGATTTCGAAATTCGTCGCCTGCAGAAAGCGCTGATAGCCTGGCGGGCTTAAGCGAAGGAGCAGGTCTCCAAAACCGACTACTTTTGCCATCTCTGTTCCTCCGCAACGGTGGTAAACGTGGAGATCAGCGAGCGCGCGGCCGCAGTAAGCGAGTCCCAATCGCCCGCCTGGATGCGCGCTTTGTCGCAAAGCGAGCTGGAGATGCCGGCGCCGCGGCAGCCCGCGCGGAGGTAGTCCCCGAAGTTCTCGGTGGAGATGCCGCCGGTTGCAATCAATTTTACGTGGTTGATTGGCGCTGAGATGTCCTTGATGTATTTTAACCCAAGCGACGCTGCGGGAAAGAGCTTTACGTAGTCCGCGCCCGCCTGATGCGCAGCGACGATTTCGGAAGGCGTCATCGCCCCGGGAATCGAAACCAGACCGAGCTGCTTGGTGTAGCGAATGACGTCCAGATCCGTGTTCGGCGAAATGATGAATTCACCGCCCGCGCGTTTCGCGGCGTCCACCTGCTCGCGGGTGAGCACCGTGCCCGCGCCGAAGCGCATGTTTGGGTAGCGGGCGCAAAGCGCGCCAATCGATTCCGCCGTGCGTTCGAGACAATGCGGGTCGGACTGGTCAAAGGTGACCTCCATCAGTTGAACACCACCCTGTTCGAGCGCGTCTGCCAAGCGAAGGAGATCTTCCCCGTAAATTTTACGGCAAATGGCAATAACTCCGGTTTGTTGAATGCGAGTGACAAGCGATTCAGACATGTTCGTTACCTCAAACTTGTATTTGCGAAATGCAATTCCACGATGTGGAACGTTAATATTATAGCAAGAGCGTTCTATTTTTGTCAATCCATAATTCTGACGATTCTATTTTTCGATTTCAATGGATTCGGGGCACAAAAAAAGAGCCTCCGAAGAGACTCTGGCGTGTCTTTGTGATTTACGCTTGCCGCGCGGCAGGCTCTTGCGTATAGCCCATGCGCTTGGAAAGCTCAATGGAAGCTTTCTTCATCTGCTCATAGATATATTCGATTTCAAAATTATCAAACAAGCCGCGTCCGGAGATGCTCATCGCCGCCATGACCTTGCGGGAATAGTCAAAAATCGGAACCGCTAGACAATAGACGTCAGCCTCGTGCTCACGATTGTCGAGCGCATAGCCTTGTTCTTTCGCGAGATGAACCTCCTTGGTATAAGCTTCCAGAGACGTAATCGTGTTTGGTGTAAACGGAGCATAGGTGAGCTGCTTTGCAATGCGCAGGAACTCATCCTCCGGCAAAGCCGCTAACAACACCTTGCCAAGCGCCGTGCAATAAAGCGGCTCACGTTTGCCAATTTGCGTATAGAGGCGGAGGCTGTTGAACTGCTCCGCGCGTTCCAGATAGACAACCTCGGTTTCTTCGAGCACGCCGAGATAGGATGTTGCGCTAAACAACGTTGCCATTTGGTGCATAATGGGTGCGGCTTCCGTTTTGAGCACGATCTTGTTCAAATAGAGGCTGGCAATCTCCACAAACTTTTGCCCCAGAAAATAGAGGCTGGTATCCGCGTCTTTGGAAATATAGTGCCGCGAAGCATAGGAGGAGAGGATCCGGTGGATCGTGCTTTTGGGTAAACCGGTTGCCGCGGACATCTCCGCGAGGCTCAGACCGTTCTCCGAGGTGGCCAGCAATTCAATTAAGTCGAGCGCACGATCCAGAACCTGTACGTGCGATCCGGAAGGACCTTCCATAACATACCTCCATCGCGGCGGCAGGGCCGCGAACAATCCGCTAAAATCTGTAAAATCGCTGATGAAACTCTCATAAAATACTTACTTGCTAGGAACGATTGGTCGTTTATGCGACATTAGTCGAAAAAGATACAAATAGCATAATAGCATAGTCTGTATCAAAGTACAACCTGCGTAATGAAAATTTGG
>JAQVML010000019.1:0-4128 GCA_028703645.1 Eubacteriales bacterium | reverse complement strand
CACGCTGCAGCGCGTATAAACACAAAAACCGACGGAAAAACATGCCGCAAGCGGTATGCCACCGAGCAAAATGGGGAATATTCTGTGGTTTTCCAGCAAAATTTAGGCCGAATTTCAAAATTTTGCTTATTTTTTTTGCTTCTTTTTTTCGTTAGTACCACGGATGCAATATATAATGGACGAATGCGCCGCTAAGTCGCATAAATAACACGAATTTACATATTTAGCATTGTACTTACCATCAAAAAATGTAGTGGGGGAGGTATTGACAGAAGTTTTAAGCCGGACATATAATGATTCCACAATGAATCGTAGCATTTCACGATACGGAACGACAGGCTCCGATCGATTGATCAAAACTTCCAGACAATAACGAAAACACGAATGAAAACGAGATACGGTACCCAACAACCCTTTGGAGCAAAAGGCGTATTGCGCCGTTTGTATAGCACACCAAAATACCAAGGAGGAAGAAAATGAGAAAATACTTATCACTTGTTCTGGCTCTCTGCATGGCGTTTGGCATGTTTGCCTGCACCAGTACGCCCGCCACGACCGGACCCGCTGCAAAGGATACGGCCACGACCGACACCGCCGCTGGCGCTCCGGCTGTCGAAACGCTCAAAATTGGCGTCGTCTGCCCCATTTCGGGCACCTCTGCCATCGCAGGCAAGTACATTACCCACGGTGTGGAAGTCGTTGAGCAGGAGCTCGGCGGCAAGATCAACATCAAGGGAACGGATTACCCGGTACAGTTCATCTATATGGACAACGAAGCTTCAGAAGAGAAGACCACCAACGTCTTCCAGAAGCTGATTGAAGAAGAAGGTGTCATCGCCATCGTCGGTCCGGATATGTCCAAGTGCGCTCTGGCCGCTGGTTCCATTGCGCAGAACGCGGGCTGCCCTGTCGTCTGCACGTTTGCGACGAACACCGCCGTCACCGAAATTGGCGACTATATCTTCCGTGCTTGCTTTATCGATCCGTTCCAGGGCCAAGTTGCCGCGACCTACTGCTGGAACACCGGATACAAGACCGCAGCGATTCTCTTTAACAACGCGGATGCTTATGCAACCGGTTTGACCGACGCGTTTATCTCCAGCTTCAAAGCACTCGGCGGAACAATTGTTGCTTCCGAAGAATACTCCGGTTCCGATGTCAAGGACTACAACGTCCAGCTGACCAAACTTGCCGCGAACAATCCGGAATGCCTCTTCCTCCCGAACCTGCTCGGCGAAATGCCGCTGCAGATTCAGCAGGCCCGTGCGGTTGGCATGACTTGCCCCATCGTTTGCGGTGACTCCGCGGATACCCCCGAAGTCGCGTCCGTTGCCGGTGCAGCCGTAGAAGGTGTTGTGTACGTCTCTGCGTTCTCGGCAGAATCCACCGCGGATGCAGCCGTGAAGTTTGTTCAGGCCTACATCGCGCAGCATGACGGCGAGAGCCCGAACTCCAACGCAGAACTTGCATACGAAGCGACCAAGATGGTTGTCTACGCGTTGCAGAATGCGCCGGAACTCACCCGCACCAGCGTGCGTGACACCCTGGCGACCATTTCGAACCTCGAACTCCCGTCCGGCCTGATCACGGTAGGCGCAGATCGCAACCCGATCAAGGGTGCCGTCATCATGGAATACGACGCAGCTGGCGTGTCGCACTTTGTTACGGCGGTCAACCCCAGCTAAGAGACGAACCATTAAATCTATTATATAATTGAGAGTATCCACTAAGCTGATGCGCCGGTTGATTTAAACCAGCCGGCGCATCGCCTTTCATTCCGCAGGCGGATTCCTTTCAGATGAGATTGGAGGATTCAACTTGTCCACGTTCTTACAGTATTTGATCTATGGCCTTCAGCTGGGCAGCGTGTATGCGCTATTGGCGTTGGGCTATACCATGGTCTATGGCATCGTCGGCATGATTAACTTCGCACACGGCGACTTCCTGATGATCGGCGCGCTCGGTACATTCTTTATTGCCAAGCTGTTTACCAGCTTCAATATCGACGGAACCTACCCAATGCTGATCGTCGCCGTGATTATTATCATTGCGATGCTTGGCACGGGTGCGATCGGCGTCGGCGTGGAAGCAATTGCGTATCGTCCGTTGCGGAACAAGCCGCGCATGATCGCTCTGATCACGGCGGTAGGCGTTTCCATGTTCCTCGAGAACTTCCCGCGCGCGTTGCCCTTTATCGGCCCAAACCCGCGCTCGTTCCCGACGCTGTTTAAAACCGTTCGCTACAGCTTTCTCGGTGCTTCCATCACCTCGACGCAGATCATTATGATCTCGCTGGCGGTGGTGGTTATGGTTGGGCTGTACCTGCTGGTCAACAAGTCCAAGATTGGTGCGCAGATGCGCGCGGTCAGTATGGACAAGGATGCGGCGGCGCTGATGGGCATCAACGTCAACCGCGTGATCTCGATTACGTTTTTCATTGGCGGCGCGCTGGCTGCGGTAGCGGGCATTTGCTATGCGAGTGTTTACCCGCAGGTAGAGGTCTATATGGGTTCCTGGCTTGGCACTAAGTCGTTCATCGCTGCGGTTCTCGGTGGCATTGGCGATATTCGCGGCGCGATGCTTGGCGGCTTCATAATGGGCATTTCCGAAATTTTTGCCACCGCAGTGAACTCCACGTTTGGCTATGCGGTTGGTTTCATTATCCTGATCGTGATTCTGCTTGTGAAGCCCGCCGGCATCATGGGCAAGCTCACGAAGGAAAAGGTTTGAGGAGGGGCTGCATATGAATTGGAAAAAACTGGTTAAGACAGCCTATCCCGCCGTAATTGTGGTTGCGATTTATCTGTTGACGATGCTCCTGCTCAAAGGCGGACTTCTTAACAAATACTATATTCAGGTCATGATGTTCGCCGGGATCAACATTATGATGACGGCGAGTTTGAACCTCATAAACGGCTTTACCGGCCAGTTCTGCATTGGCCACGCGGGCTTTATGTCTCTCGGCGCATATGGCGCTGCGATCATCACGACGATGGTCTTTAACGGAAAGAACATTCCCGTGCTCGCGCAGACGCCGGTGTTTCTGCTCGGCCTGTTTGTTGGCGGTTGCGTCGCCGCGTTTGTCGGCGCGCTGATCGGCCTGCCCTCGCTGAAGCTCAAGGGCGACTATCTCGCGATTGTAACGCTCGCGTTTGGAGAAATTGTCCGCGCTATTTTGCGCCTCATCAAGCCCATTGGCGCGGCGCGCGGGATGATCGGCATTCCGAACTATTCGACGATTGCGTGGATTCTGCTCTTTATGACGCTGACGCTCTATCTGCTCAAAAACCTGATCTATTCACCCTATGGGCGCGCGTTCATCGCGATTCGCGACAACGAGATTGCCGCGGATGTCATGGGCATTGATACCACAAAGTACAAGATTACAGCGTTCTGTATCGCGGCGTTTATCGCCGGTGTTGCAGGCGGACTGTATGCGCATCTTCTGGCGTTCATTCAGCCGGATTCGTTCAGCTTTGTGAAAAGCTCGGACTTCCTGGTCTTTATGTACGCGGGCGGCAGTGGCTCACTGACAGGCTCCATTGTTGGCGCAGCGCTATTGACCATGCTGCCGGAAGTACTGCGGTTCCTTTCAGAATGGCGCATCGCGGTGTATGCCGCCATTCTCGTTCTGGTCATGCTCTATCGCTCGGACGGTCTCGTTGGCGGTAAGGAACTGCCGTTTATGCGGATTCGCCGCAAAGAGCTGTATGAAGAACCACTCTTTGTACGCAAGGCCACGAAGAAACACCCCTCCGCGCAGGATCGATAAGGCGGGAAAGGGAGAGTATTCATGAGTATACTTGAAGTAAAGAACCTGTCGATCATGTTTGGCGGCCTCTGCGCGGTGGACAACTTTAACCTCAGCCTTGAAGAGGGCGAGATGGTTGCGGTCATCGGGCCAAACGGCGCGGGCAAGACGACGGTGTTTAATATGCTGACCGGTATCTATAAGCCGACCTCCGGCAGCATTCGGTTTGAAGGCAAGGAGATGATTGGGCAAAAGCCCTATCAGTTTGCGCAAGCGGGCATTACCCGCACGTTCCAGAACATTCGGTTGTTTTCCAACGCAACCGTTGCGGACAATGTAAAGATGGCGCATACGATGAACAATCAGCAGAGCCTCGC
>JAQVML010000415.1 GCA_028703645.1 Eubacteriales bacterium | reverse complement strand
CACGCCGATACTGCACATGAGAACCGATCCGTTTTCCATCGAAGGCGGGGATGTGCTCGTGCTCTCACCGGAAGCGATCGCAATCGGCATTTCCCAGCGCACCGACCCCCACGCGTTGGAGGCGCTTGCCCAGCGGTTGATCGGCGAAGAAACGGGCATTCTCCGCGTGCTTGCGATCGATATTCCCAAGACGCGATCCTATATGCATCTCGACACGGTGATGACCATGGTGGACGTGGACAAGTTCACGATTCATTCCTCCATCCTGCCTGCGGTGCGCGCGTTTTCACTCACGAAGAAGAACGGCGCGCTCGTGATCGAGCAGGAGAAGCGAAAGCTTGCGGAGTCGCTGGCGAACGCGCTGCATGTGGAGAAAGTGACGATGATTCACTGCGGCGGCGCAAGCGCGATCGACGCCGCGCGGGAGCAATGGAACGACGGAACAAACACCCTCGCGGTTGCGCCCGGCGAAGTGATCGCCTTTTCGCGAAATTATGTAACCAACGGCATCCTGCGCGATAACGGGGTCATCGTACACGAGATTCCCTCTGCGGAGCTATCCCGCGGGCGCGGCGGCCCCCGATGTATGAGTATGCCGCTGTGGCGGGAATGAGCGATACTGCCCATAAAATGGCAGATGAGTATGCCGCTCTGGAGAGAGTAAAGGTTAGTAAGAAAACTGCGTTTTCAATTGTGGTAAAATGATGTTAGGCAGTTTGCAAATACCCTTGCCTAATTTTTTGAAGTAAAGGTACCCTTCATGTACGACTTGATCCGAGTCCTCATCGCGATCGTGTTCGCGTCTCCGATCATTCTGATCCCCGTGTTTCGGCACACATTCCGAAACCGGAGATCGTTTTTCATCGTGTCGGCGTGCGGCGCGGCGCTGATCTTAGGCGTGCTGCTGTTTCAATGGCCGTTTGAAAACGAGTTCGGCGGCTTTGCAACGGCGGAGCAGGCGATTGATTACCAATATGGCAAGGCGGATTTCGTGTATACCATTGAGAGCGAAAACAGCGCGTTTGTCTTATCCAACCGCACCAGCGATGTGCTGCACAAGGAAAACGGTCGCTTCTATCTTGTTAGCCCCATGTATACCAGCCGGGAAAACGCGCTCTCCGATTCCATCAGCGCGAGCATCCGCGGCGACCAGCGCACGCTGGAGCGCTTTGTGCAGGTGACGATGGCGCAGACGGATCGAAACCCGGCGACGATTATGGACAACAAAGGCACGGTGTTTGAAACCGCGTTTACCTACAACGGATTGACCTATTATGTCGGAACGTATCAGGAAGACGGGCTTTCCTACGCGCTCTATGTCGACGGCATGGAAGTCGAACTGATGACGCTGAGATAGCGCGTTACTGAATCACAAGAGAACAACAAATTTTGGAGGAACGTTATGAATCTGCGCGGAAGAAGTTTTTTGACCCTGCTTGATTATTCCCCCGAAGAGATTCGTTATTTACTCGAACTAAGCCACCGGCTCAAGCGCGAAAAGCGCGAGCGCGTGTTTCCCGAACGGCTCAAGCACAAAAACATCGTATTGATCTTTGACAAGACCAGCACGCGCACGCGTTGCGCCTTTGAAGTCGCGGCGCTGGACGAGGGCGCGCATGTGACATATCTTAGCAACAGCCAGATGGGCAAAAAGGAGTCGCTGGAAGACACGGCGAAGGTGCTGGGGCGCTATTATGACGCGATCGAGTATCGCGGATTCGGCCAGCAGATTGTAGAAGACCTCGCGCGCTTTTCCGGCGTGCCGGTTTGGAACGGGCTGACGGATACCGACCATCCGACGCAGATTCTCGCGGACTTTATGACCATTGAGGAACACGCGAAAAAACAGCTCAACCAAATCAAGCTCGTCTACGTAGGCGACGCGCGAAACAACATGGGCAATTCACTCATGATCGGTTGCGCGAAGATGGGCATGCAGTTTACTGCGATTGCCCCGCGCGCGCTCTGGCCGGAAGAGGGCCTGACCGCGCGCATGCGGGAGCTAGCCAAAACCACGGGCGCCGTGATCGAATTCTCCGAGTCTCTGGATGCGGTGCGCGGCGCGGACGCGGTGTATACGGATGTTTGGGTGTCCATGGGTGAGGAGGCGCAGTTTGCCGAGCGAATCAAGCTGCTGGAGCCATATCGCGTGACGATGGATTTGATGCGGAAGTCCGGCAATCCGGACGTGCTGTTTTTGCACTGTCTACCGAGTTTTCACGATCTGGAGACGGCGGTCGGCAGGGAGATTTTCGAGAAATATGGCCTTCGCGAGATGGAAGCCAGCGATGAAGTGTTCCGCTCTCGCCACAGCGTGGTGTTTGACGAGGCGGAAAACCGCATGCATACGATCAAGGCGGTCATGGTCGCAACGCTGGGCAAATAAAGAGATTTTTGCCAGCATATCCCGCAGAATATGCAGATATATCGAATAAATCTGCAAATCAAGCGAAAATGCGATAGATATTATTGAAAGCAAAAAAAATATAAGGTATAATACCCGCATTACGTCTGGAAAAGTAAGACGATTCCGCTGG
>JAQVML010000414.1 GCA_028703645.1 Eubacteriales bacterium | reverse complement strand
ATATCGTTCGCATTCGGCGAAACGAGGATATCCGAAACCGAGCAAACCGGCGTCGTCGCGCCGTTTTCCTTGACCGAGACGAGGAGCTCGTTTGTTTCGCCGGACAGGACGTAATCCTTGCCGTCGAGCGAGAACGTGGTCTGCCCCTTCACACGGGCGATCTCGACCGCATAGCGAAACGCAAAGCTTTTCGTGAGGTTTTCCATCGACTCTTCATAGGGATCAAACACGCTCTTTGAAGCAAGCGCGATGGACTCCACATGGTAGATGGCGCTGGTCTTGCCACTGCTTTCGACGGTGTAGATCGTTCCATCCGCCTCAAACTGGTTGGCGCCAGCCTCGACCGCCGCCTGCACTGCCGCGGCGAACTCGTCAGAAACGGTAAAGCCCGTCGCTTCCACCGCACTGATGGAAAACTTTCCGGCTAACGTGCGCGTGTTTGCGATCATCAACGCATTGCCAAAGGTATAGACGTTTTCGCCTTCTTGCACGAGGGAGTAGGTCTTGTCAGCGTACGTAAAAGAAGTCTGCCCCTTTGAAATCGCGAGTGTCGCCTGTGCGCGAGCCGCATCCGGAAAAACCGCTCCTTCCCGAATTGTAAAGCGGAAATCCGTGCTGTTCATGCAGGTTGCGTATTCCTTCATGATCTCTTCGTCATGCTTGAATACCTGACTCTGGTTATATGGGGAAACGAGGCCGCCAAGGAAGGCAAACGCAAACATCGCCACGAGTATGATGAGTCCCGTGATTGCAAGCTTATTGCGCATAAAGCGCTTGAAGACCAGCATACCCGGGGATAGTACACGGACGCGGCGCTCGTCGTCCAGCTTCTGGGTTCCGAATGACTTTTTGTTCTCTGTTTCCGAGTTCTTTTTTTCCATGCCGCGCCTCCTTTCAGTTTGCCCGGACGCGAGGATCAGCCACCGCGTACGAAATGTCCGCGATGATGAGACTGAACTGCGTCAGGACTTCGATAAACACAATATAGAACATGGTAAACGGAATATCGCCCTGTGTAATCGCCTGATAGGAGATGTAGCCGATACCCGGAATCTGAAACAGCGTCTCCGTGATCATCGAGCCGCTGAACATGCTCGGCAGCAGATAGCTCATATATGAGATCAGCGGAATGAGGGTATTGCGAAACGCGTGCTTGTTGATAACCACTTTTTCAGAGAGTCCTTTGGCGCGCGCGGTGCGGATATAGTCCGCATTGAGCACCTCCAGCATGTTGGTACGCGTATAGCGCATCAAGCCGCCGATGGAGAGTATCATCAGCGTCAGCACCGGCAGCACCAGGTGCTGACCAACGTCCAGCACCTGCTGCCAACTCGTCATCTGCTCGTGCATTCGCCCCACGATACCGTAGAGGTCAAACCACCCGAGCTTGATGGAAAAGATATATTTCAAAATCGTCGCGAGGAAAAACGTAGGCAATGAAATGCCCATCAGCGCGATCACGGTAACCGTATAGTCCGTCGCGCTGTACTGTTTCCGTGCGGCGAGAATGCCAAGCGGAATGCAGATGACTGCCTGCAAAATGAACGTGAACACATTGATGATCACGGAATACCAGATGACGCTATTGAATTTCTCAATAACGGGCTGATTAAACTTCCAGGAATATCCGAAGTCCCCGCGAATCGCATACCCGAACCATTTGAAAAATCCTTCGAGCACCGAATTATCGAGGCTGTACATCTTATTGAGCTGCGTGATCAGCTCACCATAACTCTTTGCGCCGGGCAGCGAGCTAAGCTGCCGCGCCATGCGCTCCACAAACGAGGTAGGCAAACTGCGAATGACCGCATACGCCACCAACGCACCGAAAAAAACGATAAATGCACCCAGTATCAGTCTGCGAACGATAAATTTTGCCATGGCCACCCCTCATAACGACAGGAACTTTGCGCCCGCCGTAAATTCGCAGCGGGCGCAAAGTTCGGTCAAATTAGTCTATCTGATTCACTTCATTTTAACTTTTTCGATCTCTTTCAGCCAAGTCCAGAACGTGGTGATATCGGGCGTGATTGACTTAATATTGATCCGTTCAGCCGAGAAGACCGTGCTGTTCTGGCGCTGGTAAGCCGGGATTTCGACCGCCCAATCGCCGATGAGGTCGAGCGCCTGACGGTAGATCGCCTTACGGTAGCTCTGGTCGTCGCTCTTTCGGGCGTCGACAATCAGCTGATCCAGCGTTGCGTCGTCAATGTGGTAGTGGTTGGAATCGGAGCCGCCTCTACCGATAATACCAGAGCTGTGATAGACCTGGTACATATCCGGATCGATGGTTGCCTGCCACGCTGCGCACCAGATTTCCTGGGAGCCTGCGTCCAGCATATCCCACATGACGGAGGTATCGGTGAGGTCGTTGATCTTGAGTTCAAAGCCGATGGTGGCAAGCGCCGCCGACGCGTCCGTGAGAACCGCGAACGAGGGGTGATCGCCGATGCCGTCGCCGCCGATGATCGCTTCATAGCTCAGCTTTGCGCCTTCCGGAGCTGCGGTAAGCATCTTGGTCGATTCATCATAGGTATAG
>JAQVML010000413.1 GCA_028703645.1 Eubacteriales bacterium | reverse complement strand
ATCGCCATCGACGAGGTCAAGAAGTTCGTCGCGGCGCAGGAATTGACCGCCGATGGTCGGTTTATCCCGAAAAAGCGGCATGATTATTCCGATAAGAAGATCGCGATCGTGGGCAGCGGCCCCGCGGGCTTAAGCTGCGCGTACTTCCTCGCGCTGGACGGCTACACCGTCACCGTGTTTGAAAAAGAGCAGCAGCTCGGCGGCATGCTGACGCTTGGTGTTCCCGCGTTCCGGCTCGAAAAAGACGTTATCAACGCCGAGATCGACATTCTCCGCGCGCTGGGCGTCTCCTTCCGCACAGACGTCGAGGTCGGCAAGGATGTCTCTCTCGACGAACTGCGCAAGCAGGGGTATGATGCATTCTACGTCGCCATCGGCGCGCAGGGCGGTCGCAAACTCGGCGTGGACGGCGAAGATGTAGAAAACGTCATCTCCGGCATCGAGTTTCTCCGCCGCGTGAACGCGGGCGAAGCGATGAAGCTCTCCGGCAAAACCGTCGTCATCGGCGGCGGCAACGTCGCGGTAGACGTCGCGCGCACCGCCGTCCGCGCGGGCTCCGCCGAGACCGCGATGTATTGCCTTGAGTCCCGCAAGGAGATGCCCGCGTCGGAAGACGAGATTGAAGAGGCGATGGAAGAGCACATCTCCGTCAACAACAGCTGGGGTCCTAAGCGCATCCTCAGTGAAAACGGCAAGGTCACGGGCGTGGAGTTCAAGCGCTGCACCCGCGTGTTTGACGAAAACGGCCGTTTCTCGCCGCAATATGACGAGGCCAACACCATCGTCGCGCCCGCGGATCATGTGCTCGTGACCATCGGGCAAAGCATCCTCTGGGGCGATCTGCTCACAGGAACCACCGCCGTCACCAACCGCAACGGCACGATTCAGGCGGACGGCTTCACCTACCAAACCGCGCAGAAGGACGTTTTCTCCGGCGGCGACTGCTGCACGGGCCCGAAGTTTGCCATTGACGCCATCGCGGCGGGCAAGCAGGCGGCGATCTCCATCCACCGCTTTGTGCATCCCGGTCAATCGCTGACCATCGGCCGCGATCGCAGGGAGTATAAGGAGCTGGATAAAAAGAACGCGGTTGTCGAGACCTACGACAACACCCCGCGCCAGAAACCAGAGACGCTGGATAGCAAGACGCCCGCCGAGAAGACCTTCCGCGACCTACGCGGCACCTTCACTGAGGCGCAGGTCAAGGCTGAGACGGCGCGCTGCCTCGGCTGCGGCGTGACGCTGGTCGACCAGTATATGTGCGTCGGCTGTGGGCAGTGCACCACGAAGTGCAAGTTTGACGCGATCCACCTCGTTCGCCGTTACGACGGCGCGGGCGTGGAATTCACGGAGATGAAGCCCGTGGTCATCAAGCAGATTCTCAAGCGCAAGGGCAAGATCGCGATCAAAAAAGTCAAGCGCGCGCTCGGCGTGGTGAAATAACAATATGCACGAGCTTGGGATCGTATTTGAAATTCAAAAGCGGGTCACCGCCGTCGCGGAAGAAAACGACCTCGCTTTGAGCGACATCGCGCAGGTGGTGGTGGAGGTCGGCGAGGCCTCCACCATCGTCCCGCGTTATCTGAAGGAATGCTGGCCCGCCGCCACCGACGGAACCGAGATGGAAAACGCGGAGCTGGTCGTGGAAATCTTGATCGCTCAGGTGCGCTGCAAAAAGTGCGGCGAAGTCTACGAATACCTCAAGAACAACAAAAAATGCCCCGTGTGCGGCGCATGGGAATGCGTCATGGTCACAGGGCAGGAGTTTAATATTAAGGAAATCGCGGTGTTTGAAGCCGAGGAAGAATCCGGCGAGGATTCCAACGAAGAGTAACCCGCTCTCAAATTGGATATACGCAAGTTTTTCCCGCTGCAAGGCGGGATTTTTTTCTTGTTTCAAGAATATATTTTTGGAATCTTTGATTTGTACTAAACGCCATTTTCGACGGAAATCCTGCATGATTGCTGGATTTTTTCGCTCCGCTTGCCATGATTTTGCCGCAATGGTTCGAAAAGATAACGCAACCAAAACACGACATTTTTATAATTAATGTCTATTATAATACACATAGAGGCAGCGAAGACTCGCTCGCTATCAGAAAGGAATTGTTATGATGATGTATCGTTATTTCCCGTGGAGGATGATGGGCGGGCACCTGTTTGGCTGGCTGCTTGGCCTTCTTGTTGTTGTTGGCATCGTATTGCTGATTGTACTTCTTGCGAGCAAGAAGAATAAAGCACCCGCAGCGGCAGGCGCAATGCCGTCCGCTGCCGCCGCAGCACCCGCGGCGCAGGATCGCTTCCTCGCCATTCTCAATGAGCAGAAGGCGGCCTCCGGCATGGGCGCCGCCGAATACGAAGAGCGCAAGCTGGTTCTGGAAGGCGGACGCGGTGACAACCACGCAAACGCCGAAATCGTCGCCCTCAAGGAGCGCTATGCGCGCGGAGAACTCACCACCGGCGCGTATGTGGAAGCGCGCAACAAACTGCTCGGCATCGGCTAAGCGTGATTGCCCCGAACTCCTGCGGGCAGGCCCAA
>JAQVML010000412.1 GCA_028703645.1 Eubacteriales bacterium | reverse complement strand
GCCCGCCGCCGAATTCAATATTCTCGTCGACCCGGAGGCCGCGGAGGTGGTATTTCGCAGCGGGATTCCGATCACGATGGCGGGACTGGATGTCACCGAAAAAGCGCTGGTCTTCCCGGAGGACTTCGAGCGCATCCGCGCGGTGGGTAATCCCGTGGCGAAGGTCGTTGCCGAGTGGCTGGACTTTTTCTACGGCTTCCATCGCAGCATCGGCTACCCCGGCGCTCCCGTACACGACGCGGTCGCGGTCGCGGCGCTGATCAAGCCCGAGATCATGACGATGGTGGACATGTATGTGGAGATTGAGCTGACCGGCGACTATTGCCGCGGGGCAACGGTTGGAGACAAACTCGGCGTGCTGGGCAAGCCCGCCAATGCGCGCGTGATTATGGGCATCGACCGGCAAAAGTTTGTAGACCTGCTCGTCGAGGCCGCTCAGCACTACGGAAAGGAGGCGTAAGCGGAATGAACAAACTGCCGATGCTGCTGGACTGCGACACGGGCGTGGACGACGCGGTCGCCATCCTGCTTTCGAAATATCTCAACACGCTGGAATTGATTGCCGTGACCACCGTCGCGGGCAATGTCGAGGTGGAGCATACCACCCGCAATACGCTACAGGTGCTGGAACTCGCGGGAATGGAACACATTCCGGTCTATATGGGCGCGGAAAAGCCGCTGCTGTACGAGGCCGTTACCGCGCATCATGTTCACGGGCAAAACGGGCTCAACGACATGGTGCTGCCGATGCCAAATCGCAAGCCGGAATCGATGCCCGCCTGGGACGCGATCTACACGTATGCAAAGCAATATCCGGGTGAGCTGACCCTCGTCGCGGTCGGCCCGCTGACGAACCTCGCGCTCGCGATTGCGAAGTATAAAGAACTGCCCAAACTGCTCAAGCGAATCGTGATCATGGGCGGTGCCGCCGTCGGCGGAAACGTGACTCCCTCCGCCGAGTTTAACGTATATGCCGATCCGGAGGCAGCCGACATGGTGTTTACCTGCGGCGCTCCCGTCTATATGTGCGGGTTGGATGTTACCATGCGCGCGTATCTGACCGCGGAGGAACTCGATGAACTTGCCGCGCTGGGTTCCAAACAGGCGGTTTTCGCGCGGGATGTGATGCAAGGCATTCTGAAGTTTTACCGTACCTATCAGCTCGGCGGCGTAGCGTTTCACGATCCCGTGACGGTGCTGTATGCGGACGACGATTCCAACTTTCAAACCGATTTTGCGGGCGTGCGCGTGGAGACGAAAGGAAAGCTCACGCGCGGAAAGACCGTGACCGACCTGTATAGCGACAAGCAGATGGAGCACAACGCCTATGTCGTGACCAACGTGGATCGGGACGTGTTCAAACGGCGTGTGTTTGAGACCATGGCAAAGTACGGAGCGTAACACAAAAGCGGCCTTTGCCTGACGGCAAAGGCTTGCTTTTTGAGCGATTCTATTTCAGGGAATCGGGTTATTTCAAAATTCGGACGAACGCATCCAGCGCGATTTGAATCTCGTGTGTTTCGCCTTGCATTGCGGCGCTTTCGCCATCTACATAGCTGCCGATGGCGTCGAGCGTGTCCTCTTCAAAGGCGACGACGTTGTTGAGAATGCTCATGGTGCGGATGCCGCGCAGGTGCCCGATGGTGTAGAGCGCCGCGGTCTCCATATCAGCGCCCAGTACACCGCGACGCGACCAGTAGGCGTCAATCTCCGTTTCCCGATCGGTATAAAAGCTGTCGTGACTGCGCGCAACGCCTGTGTGATAGCGATAACCGCGCTCTTTTGCGGCGGAAACGCAGGCAAAGAGCAGTTCGCTATCCGGTACTGCGGGAAAGATCGGGTCGATATAGGTCTTGCTCGTGCCGTCGTCCCGCACCGCGCCGCTGACCAAGATGAGATCGCCGATCTTGACCTGCGGTTGCAGCGCGCCGCAGCTGCCGATGCGAATCATGTTCTTCACGCCGAGGTTTTTGAGCTCTTCCACGGCAATTCCGGCGGAAGCGCCGCCGATGCCCGTCGACACCGCGAGCACCTTGACGCCGTTGTAACTGCCAACAAGGCTTCGGTATTCGCGGTTGTAGGCCAGCTCTTTTTCATCGGTCAAAAACGGCTTAATGCGGTCAAGCCGGGCGGGATCGCCCGGTAGCAGCGCGCAAACGGAGCCGTGATTTTGATCCAGACGGATATGCGGTTGTAACTGCGGCATATGGATTCGCTCCTCATTCATCGAAATAGACACTGAAAATGTGTTAATATGATACGAACTCATTTTATCATATCCGCGATCGAAAACGAAACGGAGGCGTACCCTTTGGCCAGAATACTCAACTTTGGTTCTCTCAACCTGGATCAGGTCTATCGCGTAGACGCGTTTGTCCAGCCGGGAGAGACAAAATCCAGCCTGTCGCTGGAAACGCATTGCGGTGGGAAGGGCCTCAATCAGTCCGTCGCTGCGGCGCGCGCCGGCGCGGAGGTTTGGCACGCCGGCCTGATCGGCTGCGATGGAGACATGCTCTACGAAAAACTCCGTGACCACGGCGTTA
>JAQVML010000411.1 GCA_028703645.1 Eubacteriales bacterium | reverse complement strand
TGAACGGCAACTGACGATGCCATATCGCTATAAAGGAAAAGACCTCGCAAAAGGGCTGGAACGTGCGCTCTATTTTTGTCCGAAGTGCGGAAAAACAGGTGCGCTGCATAGCCATAAGGACATCTTTTCCTGCGATTGCGGGCTGCGGGTTCGCTTCACCGAGACGGGATTTTTTGAAAAGGTAGAGCCTTCCGATCCCGAACCGCCGTTTTCGACCGTTCGCGATTGGGATTTTTGGCAGGACAAGCGCATTGTAGCGTATGCGGCCTCTCTAAAAGACGATGAGATTGCCTATTCTGACGAGGGCGTCAACCTGATTGCCGTAGGCGCGAAGCACAAAGATCGCGTACTCCGAACGGCGAGACTCGCCATCAGCAAAAACGAACTTACGATCGGGGATCACCATTTCCCGCTCAAGAGCATCAGCAGCTTGGCGATGATTGGCGTAAACAAGATCGTATTTTCGGTGGAGGGCGCCTCTTATGAGTTGCGCTCGACAAAGGAGCTGTATTGCGGAAGAAAGTATTTTACATTTTACGAGTATATCAAGCATACGCTTGGATAACGATTCAAACGATATTCGGCGGCGCATCTGCGCCGTTTTTTTTATGATTGAGCGTGGCAAAAGATGGATTTGGACTGTAAAAACGCACAACAAACATCAAATAAACGTAAAATTCTCAACATCTGGTTTTACAGAAACGTTTGCATCGACCCTCAAATCTGGTAATATGGTATGTGGAGTAATTTGGGGGTATAGGGCATGACGATATTAGACCTACTATCCATGTTCGGTGGATTGGCGCTTTTCCTGTACGGAATGCACTTGATGAGTGCCTCGCTGGAAAGTATGTCCGGCGGCGTGCTGGAGCGCGCGCTGGAGCGCTCGACCAGCAGCAAATGGAAGGCGCTTCTGTTGGGCACGCTTGCAACGGCGATCATTCAAAGCTCATCCGCTACAACCGTTATGACGGTCGGCTTCGTCAACGGCGGCATCATGACGCTCAACCAGGCAGTCGGCATCATCATGGGCGCGAACATCGGCACGACGGCGACGGCGTGGATCCTGAGTCTGACCGGATTGCAGGGAACATCCCTATTCGTACAACTGCTCAAGCCGACTTCCTTTACGCCTGTTCTCGCCGTGATTGGCGTGATCATGGCGATGTTTTCCAAAAAACAAAAGCAGAAGACCATCGGCTCCGTACTCTGCGGATTCGCTGTTTTGATGTACGGCATGCATATGATGTCCAGCGCGGTGAAGCCGCTTGCGGACATGCCCGAGTTTGTGAGCATCATGACGAAGTTCAGCAACCCGATTCTCGGTGTGCTCACTGGAGCCGTGATCACCGGCATCATACAGAGCTCATCCGCCTCGGTCGGCATTTTGCAGGCGCTGTCCCTCACGGGAGGCGTTACCTATGGCATAGCAATTCCGATCATCATGGGTCAAAACATCGGCACCTGCATGACGGCGCTTCTCTCCTGCATTGGAGCGAGCAAGAACGCAAAGCGCACGGCGATGGTGCACCTATACTTCAACATCATTGGAACGGTGTTCTTCCTGGCGCTGTTCTATACATTAAATTCAATTCTGCATTTTACATTTATGGACGATGTATTGGATCCTGCGAATGTCGCAGTCATCCATACGTCGTTTAACTTGCTTGCGACGGCGGTTCTATTGCCTGCGTCCAACCTCCTGGTCACGCTCGCGAAGGCTACGATCCCGGACAAAATGGCGAAGGAAGAGGAATGGCCACTGGACGAGCGCTTCCTCGACATGCCTGCGTTTGCGCTGGAACAGTGCAAAAACGTTATGGAACGCATGGCGACGCTCTCGCGGGACACGTTGCTGATGGCGCTTGGCACCATTGAGAATTATGACGAAAAGACGATTGCGACGGTAATTGCAAACGAAGATGAGATTGATATATACGAGGATCGCCTCGGAACCTATCTCGTGAAACTCAGCACACGCCAGCTCATGGAGAAAGACAGCAACGAAATCGGCGTATTCTTGCACATGATTGGCGACTTTGAGCGAATCAGCGACCATGCGGTAAACCTGACCGAGGTTTCGCAAGAGATGCACGATAAAAAGATTTCGTTCTCCGATGCCGCAAAAGCGGAAATTCGTGTGTTCAGCAGCGCGTTGGTCGAGATTTTGAACAATGCCGTCGATGCGTTCTTGAACGAAAATCTCGAAGAGGCGCGCTTGGTTGAGCCGCTGGAAGAAGTCATCGACGCGATTGAGGCGGATATTCGCGCACGCCATGTGCTGCGCTTGAGAGAGGGAACCTGTACGATCGAGCTTGGATTTGTCCTATCCGATTTATTGACCAATATGGAGCGCGTATCCGACCATTGCTCCAATATCGCGGCGACGATGATTCAAACCCAAAACGAATCATTTGATATGCACAGCTATCTGCAATCGGTTAAAGCCGCGGATGGCAACGAGGAATTCACGGCACACGTGAAAGCTTACTCTGAGAAATTTGCGTTGCCCACTGCCTGACGCAAGAAAACTGATCAAAAATAGAAT
>JAQVML010000018.1 GCA_028703645.1 Eubacteriales bacterium | reverse complement strand
GGAAAAGGCCGCTGCAATGTCACCAATGTGGCGGAGCGGGACTCTTTTTTTGAGCATGTGTTGCGAAACCCGCGCTTTCTCTACAGCGCGTTTTCGCATTTTGACAATAAGGACATCATGGAGCGCATCGAGCAGGCGGGCGTACCGCTCAAGACGGAGCGCGGCGGGCGCGTGTTTCCCGCATCCGACAAGTCGAACGACATTCTACGTGCCTGCGAAAAGATGGTGCGTGAGGCTGGCGTGAACATCCGTCTCAACACACGTATCGACGAAGTTCTCACGCAGGACGGCGCGGTCAGCGGTGTTCGAATTGGGTCCGAGAAGCTCCCGTGCGACGCGATCATCGTCGCAACCGGCGGCATCTCGTATCCGCAGACGGGCTCCACGGGTGATGGATACGCCTTTGCGCGCGCAACCGGACATGCGGTGGAGGAGCCGACGGCTTCGCTCGTGCCGCTCGTGACGGAGGCGCTTTGGCCGCGTGAGCTCGCGGGGCTGACGCTCAAAAACATCACGCTCACCGCAGAAAAGAAGGGGAAAGAAGTGTTCTCCGAGCTGGGCGAACTGCTCTTTACCCACTTTGGCATCTCCGGCCCGCTCGTGCTTTCGCTCTCCGGCGTCATTGCAGGGCAACCCGCGGGAACGCGGCTCTCGATTGACCTGAAACCCGCGCTTTCGCGCGAACAGCTTGATGCGCGACTGCTGCGCGACCTGCAAGAAGGCGCGCGGCAACAGGTGAAGACCGCGCTGCATGCGCTGCTGCCGCAGAGACTGCTAGAGGTCGTGCTGGAGCTTGCCGGAATCGACGGCGCGCTGCCGGTGGGGCAACTCAACAAGGCCATGCGCTTACAGCTGGTTGAGATGCTCAAGGCGCTGCCTCTGACCATCAGCGGCGCGCGCGGACTCAACGAAGCGGTGATCACCCGCGGCGGTGTGAGCGTGAAGGACGTGAATGCCTCCACGATGGAGAGCAAGCGCGTGAAACGGCTGTATTTTGCGGGCGAAGTGCTCGATATCGACGCGACGACGGGCGGATACAACCTCCAGATTGCCTGGTCAACAGGCGCGCTGGCGGGCGATAAAATCCTATGAAAGGCTGCGGCAAACGATGAACGAACGAATCAACATCGCGATTGACGGCCCATCCGGCGCGGGCAAATCCACGCTGGCTAAGGCGGTTGCGAGCGCCTTACACATTCGCTATCTCGACACGGGCTCCATGTATCGCGCAATGGCGCTCTTTGCCATGCGGCGCGGCGTTAGCGTCAGCGACGAGGCGGGGCTTAGGAAGATACTCGACGACGCGGACATTCGCGTGATCTACGACGAGCGCGGACAGCGTGTTTTGCTAGGCGACGAGGACGTGACGGACGGCCTTCGCACGCAGGAGCTAGCGATGGGCGCGTCCACGGTCAGCGCGCATCCTTGCGTGCGCGAAAAGCTCGCGGAGCTTCAGCGCGAGGTCGGGCGCAACTACGACGTAGTCATGGACGGACGCGACATCACCACAAACGTGTTGCCGCACACGAAACATAAGTTTTTTGTGACCGCGCGGCCGGAAGTGCGGGCGGAACGACGCCTGAAGGAACTGCGCTCCCGCGGAAACACGCAGGAAACGTTTGAGCAGGTGCTCGCGGATATCAAACTGCGGGATCACAACGACAGCACGCGCGCCTATATGCCGCTGCGGCAAACCGAGGACGCGGTATTGATCGACACCAGCGACATGACCATCGACGAAGCGCTGACGTTCCTGCTGCGCGCAATTGCCGATCAGCAGGATCGTTAAAACGATTGCAATAGACAATACCGTTGGCTTTCCGTTTGAAAACATCAAGCAAGAAGGAAGCGAGTTACCATGCTCTACGTATTCTTTAAATATCTGCTCACGCCATTTTTCTGGATTCTCTATCGCCCGATGGTGAAAAATCTCGGAAGATTGTTCTTTCGGGGACGGGGAATTCTCATCTCCAATCACTTCTCTCTGGGAGACCCGATTCGCCTCGCAATGGTCGCTCCCAGACCCGTACACTTTATGGCGAAGCAGGAATTATTTGATACCCCGCTCAAGCGCTTCTTTCTCACGCAACTGTTGGCGTTCCCCGTCTATCGCAAACAGGCGGACATGCTCTCGCTGAAACAGGCGATGACCGTATTGGATCACAACCACATTTTCGGCATCTTTCCCGAAGGACGCCGTTCGCTCACGGGGGAACTCGATTCGTTTGAAAAAGGAGCGGCGTTTCTCGCGCTTCGCTGCAATTCGCCGATCATTCCGGTGTATGCGGACCCGAACTGGAAAAAGCGCAAGCAGGTTCGCATGATCGTTGGCGAGCCGATCGATCCGAACGAGGTCGCAAAGACTTACGCGGGGCGCGGGGTAGACGCGGTGACGGACGCCATTCGCGACGCGATGCAAAACCTCAAGAACGAACTGGAGCGCATGCCGTAAAGCGGAAAGACAAACGGGAGAGACGAACAGAGCTATATGAAGATTCTCTTAGCGAAAAACAGCGGATTCTGCTTTGGTGTGCGCCGCGCCGTCGAAATGGCGGAGCAATGCGCGGCCGAATGCGGCATCGTATATACCTACGGCAACATCATTCACAACGAAAGCGTGGTTCAGGAACTCGCGAAAAAAGGCGTACACTCGGTAGAGAATATCGGGAGTCTAAACGCGGGGGATACGCTCATCATCCGCGCGCACGGTGCGCCGCCCGCGGTGTATGACGCCTGCGAAAAAGCGGGTATCCATTTGATCGATGCGACCTGCCCGTATGTGAAGCGCATCCACAAGATCGTTCAAAAGGCTGCACAAGACGGGAGCACCGTCTTGATCGCGGGCAAAGCGGATCACCCGGAGGTGATCGGAATCCGCGGTTGGGCGGGTGGCGACGCGCTCGTTTTTGAAAGCGCTGCCGACGCAAAGAACCTGCCGCAGATGAAAAAAGCGGTATTGGTTGCACAGACAACCTTGCCGGAAACAACATTTCGTGATATCATGCACGAAATAGAGTTGCATAAGGACAGTTTTTGCGCGTTAGAGGTTTGCAATACGATTTGCGATACCACGCGGGCGCGTCAGAACGAGGCGGAAGAGATTTCGCGCCGCAGTACGCGCATGCTTGTGCTGGGTTCCAAATCCAGCGCGAACACGCAAAAGCTCGTGGAAATCTGCACAAAACACTGCAAAAACACAGAAAACATCGATGTAACAGAGAAACTTTTTCTTGATAAATTACCATCCGATGGTATAATAGGTATTGTTGCGGGCGCATCGACGCCGGACCGGATGATTAGGGAGGTACTACAAGTAATGAGCGAACAGGAAAAAACGACGATCGAAACCATTGAAGCGGAAGCTCCCGCCGAGGAAGTCGTCGTGCCCCAGGCAACCCAAGTGACCGAAGAAGTCGTGGCGGCTGTGGAAGAGCCCAAACCCACAGTGAAGGCAGAAGAAGAAGCCAAGGCGGAACATGAAGACAGCTCCGACTTTGCATCTGCGTTTGAAAAAACCATGACGCGTATTCATAACGGCCAGGTTTTGGAAGGAACGGTTATCTCCGTTGTAGACGGTGAGGTCTTTGTCAACATCGGCTACAAGTCGGATGGCGTGATTCCCATGGGTGAGCTTTCCAGCGATTCTGATGTGAAAGCCGAAGACCTGTTTCATGAAGGCGATACCATCGAAGTCGAAGTCACCAAGGTGAACGATGGAGACGGCAACGTACTCCTCTCCCGCAAAAACGTTGAGAGCAAAAAGCTCTGGGACGAACTGATGAGCCAGGAAAACATCGAAGAGAAGATCTTCGAAGCAGTTGGCAAAGAGGTCGTCAAAGGCGGATTGATTGCGGACATCAGCGGTATTCGCGCATTTGTACCTGCTTCTCAGGTATCCACAAGGTATATTGAGAACCTTGGCGAGTTCGTTGGCAAGCCCATGAGACTCAAGGTTCTGGAAGTAGATCGCCAGAGAAAACGCATTGTTGCCTCCCAAAAGCAGGTTCTGCTTGCGGAAGCCGCGGCTGAAAAACACGCAAAGTGGGAGCAGCTCGTCGTCGGTAGCAAGGTAATGGGTATCGTTCGCAGAATCGCAGATTTCGGCGCGTTTGTCGATATCGGCGGCATCGACGGTCTCGTTCACGTGACGGACGCCGCATGGGGTCGCGTCAAGCATCCTTCGGATGTGTTCACCATCGGTCAGGAGATCGAGGTGCTCATTCTGAATGTTGATGTGGAGAAAGAGCGCGTATCGCTTGGTTACAAGCAGCTTCAGCCCAAGCCTTGGATGCTTGCGGGTGAGAAGTATCCAGTTGGTTCCATCGTAGAAGGCAAGGTTGTTCGTATCGTCCCATTCGGCGCGTTTGTCGCGCTGGAGAGCACGATCGATGGCCTCATCCATATCTCTCAGGTTTCCGTCCATCGCATTGCGAAGGTCGAAGATGAGCTGAAGGTTGGCGATGTGGTGCGCTGCAAAGTGCTCGAAGTCAGCCCCGAAGCAAAGCGCATCAGCCTGAGCCGCAAGGAAGCGATGTTGGAAGAAGATCCCGCGCTTGCCGAGCAGATCGCAGCTGAAAAAGCCGAGCGCGATCGTCAGTATGCCGAGCGTCAGGAACAGCGTCAACAGCAGCGTGATTCGCAACAGGCACAGCAGTCTCAGCCGCGCAGCGAGCGTTCGGAGCGCGCACCGCGTTCCAACAACGACCGTTCCTCTTCGAGAGACAGCGGAGACCGTCGCCGTCGTAACAACGAGGATGGCGATTATGAACTCCCGCCGGTGCAGGAGGCGAAGACCTCTCTGGCATCCCTCTTCGAAGGCCTCAAGGTCGACGACGAGTAAGCTAAGCCACACAAGAACCGCCTTATCGGGCGGTTCTTTTTTTGTGCAAAATTTGTTGTGCAGGAGCTTTACGATTGCTATACTGATGCTATGCGAAAAAATGTGAATATGAATGGTGATAAAGCGCTCAAACGTGACCGTATTCCGATTCAGGCGATCAAGTATGGCTTGGCCGCCTTTGGCGGGTTTGTTGCGGACTATGCCATACTGATTCTTTTGAAAGAATGGGTTGGGTTACATTATCTGATCGCGGTGCCAATTGCGTTTCTTGCGGGAATCGCGGTCAATTACCTGATTGGTATTTGGCTGGTGTTCCGCAGGGGGAGCCTCCCTCTCGGCAAAGAGCTGTTGCTGTTTGTCGTGATTTCTCTAGTTGCGCTCGCGATCACGGAAGGCAGTATGTACCTACTGACGGGGTTAATGAGGGTAGACTACCGGATTTCTCGACTGATCTCCGGCGTTGTGACATACCTGTTCAATTTCTTTTCCAGAAGATTCCTGCTCTATCGCGAACAAGCGCGAGACACAATCGCGTAAATGAAAAGGCGGAAGAATGGTTCTTCCGCCTTTGTGTTTGTGATTGTATTTTTACTCCGGATTTGCCGGGGCCGAGGTCGAGGGGGAGGGAGACGGAAGCGGCGTTGCAGACGGAATTGGAGTAGGCGTTGGCTTGGTGCCGACTTGCTTGCGAAGCGGGTTGCCGGGATACGTATCCTCGTAGAGAAAGATCGGCTCGACAACCTGACCGTTTCTGTAGTGATCAACGTAAACCTGCACAACATATTTGGGACGCGCTTCCGCGAGGATTTTCTCTTCGCCTTCAAAGAGCTTGTTGGTCTGCGTAATGACGTCTTCACCCGGGTCTTCTTTGGAAACGACCACGGTGCGAGCCTTGTACTCTTCGCCTTCGGGCAATGCCTGCCCGTAAATCACGACGGTGACGTCACGTTTCCGGCTCTTGTACATCTTGTTCGCCGTATAATAGGAATAGATGTAAAGCGGATGATCCGATGTATTCGTAAACACCAAGTCGATATGGTTTGTGTCGACCGTTGCGTCCAGACCCATATCGACATAGGTTGACGGAATGGAGTGCCTGGAACGATCGTTGATCTTGATGTAGGGATATGCCTGTAACAGCGCGTTGTACAGCGTTGTGCTTGTCTGGCAGACACCGCCGCCATACTGCAACGTCATCGTATCTCCGCCAAAGATGCCATTGGCCTGTTTCCAGCCGTGTGCCTCTGTGCGATCACCGACAACATCGTTAAAGCTCCACTTTTCGCCGGGCTTTATCACCTGTTTGTTGATTGCGTCCGCCGCTTTTTCAACGTTGAATGCGCGGTTTGGAATAATGGCGCGCTGCTGTTCCGTGTCCTCCGCCGTGCCTTTAAAGCTATACGTTGTGGTGGCTTTTCCGATTTGAGAGAAGTTCGCCTGAACCTCCTCAATCGTGATGGAAGGCTGAATCGACGTTAACGTTGGCGTAAGCGTGGTTTGATACTGACCCGATTCGATGGCCTGCTTGACCAGCGCGACGGTGGATGCAACATCCAAGCCGTAGCCGGGCTGACCCTCGATATACTGCGGTGTGGGCTTGCCACTGCTGGAAAAATCCATGTTCACGGTCGCATCCACGGGCGGTTTGCTGGATGTTTGGTTGATCGCGTCGATGCGGTTGGAAAGCGCCGCGTCGTCGATGCTGATCTTCGTATAATATACTTGACTGGCTCCGCCGGAGAGCGCCTGCTCAATGACCGCATTGAGGTCGGAAGACGCGTTCATGTCCGTTCCGGTGATTCTCGCGTTGATCTCATTGCTCGAAAGCGTAATGGAGATGTTGTTGAGCGCATAGCTCTCGTTGGACTCAAGCTGCGGGCGCACTTCGTCCACGGTCTTGCCGGAGAGATCCATGCCGTTGATATAGACGCCATTGCGGAATTTACCCGTTTCCAAATCGACAGGGGCGGGTTCTGCACAGCTATTGACAAGGATAACGACGGCGACCACAATCAACGCAAGAAACGCAAGGCTCATACCCGCGAGAATCATCTTGCGTTTGCGCGCTTTTGCGCGGCGCTTGCTCGCGCGCTTCGCAGAGGCTGCCTCACCATTGCGATTTGGCGCCTGATAGTATTCAATTTGCCCACTGGAAGGTTGCGCGGCGCGATTGGTAGGACGTCCGGCAGGACGACTTCCGTTGGATGAAGTAGATTTTCTTGTGTCGGGCAATCCCGAGTATTTCTCGTACATGTTCGTCCTTTTTCTCGTTCAACTTTCGGTGCGCCTTGTTAACGACCGCAACAAGGGAGCCGATCTCTCGTCATCAATGCCGTCTATAGCAGCACCAAACGCATCTTAACACATTCGTTTATTATACACGAAACTTGCATTTCAGGCAACTATCGGGCAATTGAACGTGCTGATAATAATAGACATAATAGCAGAATATGATGAGAATAATGCAGAAGAATTGAAGCGAAATTCTGTATTTTGTGTGAAATGTCAAGCGAAACGACTACGATTGACATCAGGCAGATGCGATGTATAATATAAATGAACACGTTCATTTAAAGAGAGGATTGACAGCCGTTGCGAAAGAAAGATGCCGAAATAAAGAAGACGCTGTTATCCTGCGCCAACCGGATTGAGTGCAGCGAAGGCGTTGGCGCAATCAGCATTCGCAGGCTTGCTGCGGAGGCAAACATTGCAATCGGAACGGTCTATCATTATTTTGACAGCAAGCAAGACGTTCTTTTGACGCTGACGGAAGAATACTGGAAAGAAGCGCTTCTTCAGATGCGCGAACGAATCACGGCGGAACACTTTGATGAGCAACTGCGGGAGATTATCAACTTTTTGAGGAGCAAGATGAATGACTGCGCGGAGATCCTCATGCAAAGTCTCCAAGACGACGCGGAGACGGGGCGATTACGGATGGCGTCCATGCAGCGAGTATTGCGGCAGTCGTTGATTGAGCGGATGGAGAGTGACGACGCAATTGCGGATAGCGTTTGGTCGGAGTCCTTTACAAAAGAAGCGTTTGCCGACTTTGTGTTTCTCAACGTGCTCTCGTTGTTGCAGCGAAAAGATGCGGATACGGTTGCGTTTCTTGAGATTGTAAATCGGATTCTGTATCCAAATCGTGAAAACGCGCTCAGTGTCGAAAAAAGAATATAGGAAAAAGAGTTCAGAAAAAAGAAGGGATCTATTATGGCACAGGCTTTGGCAGAATCTATTTTTGATGCATTGTATTTAACGTTTGCAATCATCATCGGAATTTATCTGATCCGCAAAGGTGGCAAGGGCTCGCTCGTGCGACAATTTGGCATGATGGCGATCGTGCTCGGCGCGGGGGATTCGTTTCACCTTGTGCCGCGTGCGGTCTCTCTCTGGACCGGCGGACTGGAAGCAAACGCGGCGGCGCTCGGCATCGGCAAACTGATTACGTCGATTACGATGACGATCTTTTACCTGATTTTGTACTACATCTGGCGCGAACGGTATCAGATATCCGGCAGAAAACCGCTGAGCATCACCATGTGGACGTTGACGGTTTTGCGTATTGCGCTCTGCGCGATGCCGCAGAATCAGTGGCTCAGCTATCAGCAACCGCTGCTTTGGGGAATTTTGCGCAATATTCCGTTTGCGATCATGGGCGTTCTGTTGATCGTCCTCTTTGCGCAGGAAGCAAAGCGCGCAAATGACCGCGTGTTTCGGTATATGTGGCTGGCTATTACGCTCTCGTTTGCGTTCTATATTCCGGTTGTGCTATTCGCCGAACAGATTCCGATGATCGGCATGCTGATGATCCCCAAGACGTTGGCTTACGTTTGGGTGGTCGTCATGGGACTGAATCTGTATCGTCAGACGAAGAAAACGGAATCCATCGCGTAACACAAGACCGTTTCGAAAGAGGGAATTTGATATGATCAAACGGTATTTTAACGCGTCCATCATCTACGCAAGCCTTGCGCTTGCTTGCGGCGTATTTTATCGCGAGTTTACCAAATATGCCGGATTCACCGGCAAAACGAACCTGGCGTTTCTGCACACGCACTACTTCGTGCTCGGCATGTTCTTCTTCCTCGCGCTTGCGCTATTCGAGTGGGTGTTTTCGTTTAGCGGGCAAAAGGGCGTTTCGGGATGGACAACGGTATATCACGTTGGGCTCAACATCACGACCGCGTGCCTGTTTTTACGCGGACTTGCGCAGGCGACGGAGACGACGCTCTCCACGGGCTTAAACGGCGCGCTCTCCGGCGTTTCCGGAATCGGCCACATCCTTCTTGGCACTAGTCTGCTTGCGCTGCTGGTTTTGATTCGCAGAAGCGCACTAGTGCAAAAACAATAGCACCGGAAATCCGGTGCTAAAAAAGCGCGGTTTTTCCGCGTGGGTATTGATAAGAGAAAATGATTCTCGCTCGTTAGACTCTGTTTTTTGCGGGGTTGTATGAGAGGAGAAAGAAAACGATCAGGAGAATCGCGAGCGGAATCCAAACGGAGCGAATACCGAGCGCCGCCGCCGCGAAAAAGCCGAATACCGCGCCCGCAATAAAGACAAGTATGATGGAAAAGTACTTGATCGCTCCGGTGAAGGAGTTCTTGTCTTTGTGTTGAATCGCATGAAAGAGCAGCTCCGTTCCGCTCCTGAGGTTTCCGGTACACATGGTGGTTGCGTAGCTGAGGCCGTGTACGGTACGAAAGCTCTGCACCTGCAACGCGCAGACAAACGAAATTGCGATGTTGACCGAGGCATTCCATCCGCCGCTTGGGATAAAACCGATGCTAAACAGCAAAACACACTCGACTGCCAGCACGATTTGCCGCCAGTGCAGCAGACCCTTGTGCTGAAAGAGGCTCTTCATCCATTCCGCAAGCAATACGCCGAGCGCAAACGCGAGAATCGGAATCAGATAGGCGACGGACTCGCTCCAACGATGCTCGGACAAACGAAGGCCGAAGAGGACCATATTGCCTGTTTGCGCATTGGCGAACACACCACCGCGCGTTTGATAGGAATATGCGTCGAGAAACCCGCCCGCGAGCGTGAGCAGCGCGCCGACGAGCAAGGTATCCGATCTCTGAAGTTGAGAGAGCCGATCACGATTGTGCATGCGGGGACTTCCTTTTATAGAATGCGTACAATATAGCACATTTGCGCGCTCTTGAAAACGGGCGAACGCATTGAACGGGTTAATGAAGAAAACTGCGCGGGTGGCGATGGCGTGGATCAGGGCCTACCGAAGAAAAAGACGAATACAAACCACGACAAGATCGCGAGAATCGGAGCGATACTCGATTTTGCGTGATGGAACAGAAAGAGAGGAACGCGCTTGAAGAAATGGATTGTAACACTACTGTTTCTTTCACTGATGCTTTCGGGCTGTAATTCGGGCGGAAAGCCTGCCGACGCGACCAGCGCACCCGCGGACGCGACCGCCGCGCCGGATGCGGTATCCTCCGCGACCGAG
>JAQVML010000410.1 GCA_028703645.1 Eubacteriales bacterium | reverse complement strand
GCGACACCGGTGAATACGACATGTTGCTTTCCCTGCATGCGGCTCAGATACGCTTTTGCAACATCCGGCGTGTGCGGCTTGCCTAAGATATCGCCTTCGAGATAGACGATCGTATCCGCGCTGATCACGCAATCCTCGGGGTGCAGATCGGCCACCGGCTGCGCTTTTTGCAGCGCGAGTGTTTTCACAAACTCGGCGGGCGGCAGACCGTGCGGCTGCACTTCTTCCTCGCCGGAGGTCTCGATGACATAGTTGAGTCCAATCATGGACAGCAATTCCCGCCTGCGCGGGGAAGAGGACGCGAGAATGATCATAGTTGCTCCAGTTGCATGATTTATTCTTTAACGGTAATCAAAACGGGGCAGTGGTCGCTGCCGAGCACTTCGCTGAGAATCTTGCTGTCCTCCACGCGGTCGATCATTCGCTTCGAGACGAGAAAATAATCGATTCTCCAACCCGCATTGCGGGAGCGAGCGCCGCCGATGTAGCTCCACCAGCTGTATGCCTCCGTCTTGTCGGGATAAAAATAGCGGAAGGTGTCGACGAATCCGTTTTCCAGCAGCCGGGTCATGCAGGCGCGCTCTTCGTCCGTAAAGCCCGCGTTCATACGGTTGGTCTTCGGGTTTTTTAGGTCGATTTCCTTGTGCGCGACGTTGAGGTCGCCGCAGACGACAACGGGTTTCTTCGCGTCCAGATTCTTCAAAAACGCGAGGAACGCATCCTCCCAAGTCATGCGGTAATCGAGACGCTTGAGCTCATTTTGCGAGTTTGGCGTATAGACCGTTACAAAATAAAAATCCGGATATTCCAGCGTGATCACGCGGCCTTCGTTGTCGTGCTCCTCAATGCCTATGCCGTAGGTCACGCTGAGCGGCTCGTTTTTCACGAACACCGCCGTGCCGGAATAGCCCTTTTTCACTGCGCTGTTCCAGTAGATTTGATAGTCTTCGATCCCGCCGTCAAACTGCTCCGGCTGCATCTTCGTCTCCTGAAGCGCGAGAATATCCGGCTGCTGATCGCGAACAAAATCGTAAAAACCCTTCGTGATGCAGGCGCGAAGCCCGTTGACATTCCACGAAATCAACTTCATCGTTCGTCGCTCCTTTACGGGTGAAATTTCTTTCCCTCAATATAACATAGGCAGGGGTGAAATACAAACACGGGTTCGTATTTCCTGTGAAAAAATCTTGAATCGATCTTCAAATACTGGATTGACAAACGTAAAAGAACTGATAAAATGTACCATATGAAACAAATACAAGCAACACGCTGAACATAGCAAACGAACAAGCGAATCCGTTCCGGCGACAAGAGGAAGCACATGAGTCGATCCAACAATCCAACCGCATACGCAAAACACGTTTTAAACACGTTTCTCTTTGCGGGGATCGCGGAGGAAGAAGTGCTGGATTTGCTCGCAACAAACGGCGTTCGGGTGGAGCACTTTGAGAAAGATCAAGTGATCTTCGACCGCGCGGAAAACGAACGTGCGCTGGGCATCATTCTCTACGGCGCTTGCGCCGTGACGAAAGAGAGCGAGAATGGAAAGATGCCGATGAGCGTACTCAAACAAAGCGACCTGTTTGGCGCGGCTTCGCTCTTTCACGATGAGGAGGCATACGTTGCCCGCGTGATGGCGATGGAGAGCACGTGGGTGCTGCTGATCTCTCAGGAAGCGCTTAGCGCTATGATGAAGCGGAACTTTCGCGTCACCGAAAATTACCTGCGCTACCTCACCGCGAGAATTCGATTTTTAAGCGGGCGCTTGGACGGGTTTTTGCCGCAGAGTGTAGAGGAACGGGTGCTTAACTATATCAAAAGCCGCGCGGAAAACGGGCTGTATGAATCGGAATGGAGCGTGAGCCTCTTGGCGGACGCGCTTCGCATCAGCCGGACGACGCTCTACCGCGCGATGGATAAACTGGTTTCCGATGGGAAAATAGAACGGCACGGGCGGGCATTCCGCCTGTCAAAAGGAGAAAACGAATGAAGAAACTACTCGCAATTCTGACCCTTGTGGTCATGGTGTTTGCCGTGGGCTGCGCAAAAGCCCCCGCCGAACCCGTCAACATAGCGGCGCTCAAGGGCCCGACCGGTATGGGCATCAGCTACATGATGGACGACACCAGCAAGTACAATGTCGAGTTGCAGGATGCGCCGGACGTGGTCGTTGGCAAGTTTGTCAACGGCGAAATCGACATTGCGGCGGTTCCGCTCAATCTTGCCGCGGTGCTCTACAACAAGACGGAAGGCAATGTTGTGCTGCTCAACCTCGACACGCTGGGCGTGCTCTACATCGTTGAAAACGGCAACACCGTCAACTCGATTGCCGATCTCGCGGGCAAGACGATCTACGCCAGCGGCGAAGGCGCAACCCCACAGTATGTACTCGACTACCTGCTGGCACAAAACGGGCTGACCGATCAGGTGACCGTCAAGTACGTTGGCGAACACACGGCGCTTGCCGCAATGGTTGCCTCCGGCGAAGCACAGATCGCGTTGCTTCCGGAACCGTTCGTTTCGGCGGTTATGGTGAAAAATCCCGATGTGCGCGTGGCGCTCGACC
>JAQVML010000409.1 GCA_028703645.1 Eubacteriales bacterium | reverse complement strand
GGAAACGATCGCGGCGACGATGGTAAAAAGAAGCCCAAAGCGCCCGATCAATCCGGTCACCGTCGCGCTCGAAATCTCTCCCGCAAGACTCTGTAAATGATAATAGAAGATATCGGCGTAACAAAATGCCCCGTACGCCGCGAGAACAGCACTTAACGCCGCCTGCCACCGGACAATTTTCGAAAACGTTCGCTCCAAAAAATGGTATTTAAAGATCAAAAACGCCAGCGTCGCAAGCGCCACCAGAATCCCCGCGATAATTCCAATCACTACACCTTTGACGGAGAGCAATCCCGCCAACGCCGTTCCCGACAATAAAAACAACCAGTTCAGAGCCGCGCGCAGTCCGCTTTTTTGAGAGAGGAATCCTTCCGACATGTGCCATACCTCATTCATGATTATGATCGTCTTACGGATGATCACCGTGCAAATCTGTTTTGCAACATTATACCACGTAACCCGCGATTGCCGCGCTGTTACCCTTTTTTCTTGCGAAACGCAAACAGTTTGAGTAGAAGAAACGTCACCGGGATTCCGACCACCGCGGCGAGGATGTAGGCCATCAGCTCCGTTCCGCCAAGCACGCCGTGCACCAGAAACACTACGATATTCTGAATCAAAAAGTTTGGAATATACGAGACAAAGAAGCGCAGCATCTTGAGGAAGCTGAGCCGCTCATGAAACGTAATCGCGCTGTTCAATAAATATGAGATGCCAAGGCTCAGCAGATAGCCGCACCAGAACGCGACCTGCGCATGCATGATGCGCGAAAACAGATAAGAGAATACGACGCCGTTTAGCGTGTTGACGCCGCCGATGACCAGAAAGCGAAAGAACTCAAACGAGAAGAAATAGCGTTTCGCCTTCTCCAACCCGCTTGGGTGAAATTCGCCCCACGGGGTCAACGCACCTTTGCGAACGATGAAGCTCTTGTTCGCGATCTGCGCCATGGGCAAATCCGAAAGCGAATCGGAATAAAACGACTCAACCGATTGAATCCCCAGCTCTTTGGCAAGCCTTCTCGGCTTTTCCGCTCCATAGCAGTTTTCGCCCGTAAAATGCCCCGTCGCTGGATCGACACGCGAGGCAATAAGGTTCTTTACCCCGAGGATGTCGCAGATGGGTTGCAGCAGAAACTCCGGCGAAGCGGAGATCATCAGATCATTCTCACTCCGGCGCTCCCGATACCAGCCGTAGATTTTCGTTTTGTGCATCGACCAAAAGGATTCCAGCGCTTCCGCTCGATCGTCCACTCCCTGTAAAAAGCAAAAGAAGCGCTCTTTGAACGCCGTTTTTGAGAGAAATCCAAACGCGAACAGAACAAACCCCCAGATTTGGCGCGGGAGAAAGCGCAGCAGCGCGGGCTTGCGCCTCAGGCAAAAGCGATAGAAATCGATCGTACAATCCCCTGCATAGATGCAGTGGTCAAAATCGTAAGCGTTCATGCGTGTTCCTTTACGCGTATCTTGCATTTGTCTGTCAAAACAGCATACGCCGCCTCTTATTTTAGTTGGTAACAGAGCACTTCGTCAATCCGGCAACAAACACACCTGTGAAAACAAATTGCGCTGAATCAACTCAATTTGACGCAATTCCTATTGCCTCACCAGGCGAAGTATATTATAATTCAAAACGAATATCATCAACGAATAAGGGGGGAAAGGTGATTGAATCACATCATAGAAGTCAGCGGCCTGAAAAAGAGCTACGGCTCTGTGCAGGCGGTCAAGGGACTGGACTTTTACGTGGAGGCGGGAAAGATCTTCGCGTTTCTCGGGCCTAACGGCGCGGGTAAGTCCACCACCATCGACATTATCTGCACGTTTTTAAAGTCGGACGCAGGCACCGTCGAAGTGGATGGTCACCTGTTGGGTAAGGACGACAACGCGATTCGCCAGTGCATCGGCGCGGTGTTTCAGGACGGACTGCTTGACCCGCTGCTTACCGTATCGGAAAATTTGCATCTGCGCGCGGGGTTTTACGGGCTGCGGGGGAAACGGCTGGAAACCACCATTGCCGATATTGCGCGGCGCATGGGCATTGAGGAGATCATGAAGCGGCCTTACGGCAAGCTCTCCGGCGGTCAGCGGCGGCGCTGCGACATTGCACGCGCGCTGGTCAACACACCGAAGATTCTCTTTCTCGATGAGCCGACCACGGGCCTCGACCCGCAGACGCGCAAGAGCGTTTGGGAGACGATCACCAAGCTCCAGCATGACACGGGCATGACGATATTTCTCACCACGCATTATATGGAGGAAGCAGCAGAGGCCGATTACGTGATCGTCATCGACAACGGAAACATCGTTGCCAAAGGCACGCCGTCCGACCTTAAGGAACGGTTCACGAGCGATAAGCTTACGTTTACCTCGAAGGAACCGGATGCGCTCGCCGTTCGACTCGCCGCCGCAGGACTCAGCCCGGAGGTGGTTGCAAACCGCGTCACGCTGCGAATCGCCAACACCCTCGCAGCACTGCCGCTGCTTACGACATACAAGGGCGACATCACCGGCTTTACGGTCACGACGGGCACGATGGACGACGCGTTTATCGCCATCACCGGAAAG
>JAQVML010000017.1:3138-10346 GCA_028703645.1 Eubacteriales bacterium | reverse complement strand
GACGGCGAAACCAGATATGAATACAACACCGCAATATAAGTAAGAAGAAGCACGAGGAGAAGAGAAACATGCAGCAATTAGTAGAAGCCGTAGCAAAAAAAGGCCCCGTCTGCGTGGGGCTGGACACACAATATTCCTTCCTGCCGGACTACATCAAACAAAAAAGCGGCACCGAAGGCGAAAAGATACTCGAATTCAACCGCGCGATCATCGACGCCACGGAGGACGTCGCGGGCTGCTTCAAGCTCCAGATCGCCTGCTATGAGGCACTGGGACTCGACGGCATGAAGGCCTTTTCCAAGACCTTGCAATACGCGAGAAGTCGCGGCAACGTGACCATCACCGACGCAAAGCGCGGGGATATCTCCTCCACCGCCTCACAGTACGCAGCGGCGCACTTCTCCGGCGATTTTGAGACAGACGTGATGACCATCAACGTCTTTATGGGAGAAGACGCGGTCTCGCCATACGGTCCCTACCTTGAAAAAGGCAAGGGCGTCTTCGCGCTGGTCAAGACCAGCAACCCCAGCGGCAAGGACTTTCAGGACTTGCTTGTGGACGGCGAAACGCTCTATGAGCGCACGGCGCGCAAGGTCTCCGCGTGGGGTGAACGCTTCATCGGCACAAGTGGATTTTCCGCCATCGGCGCGGTGACGGGGCTCACCTACCCGGAAGAGTTTGAGCGCATCCGCC
The DNA here is from genome assembly GCA_028703645.1 of Eubacteriales bacterium. GTDB lineage: Bacteria > Bacillota > Clostridia > Christensenellales > CAG-138 > UBA7703. Next base: position 9,653 of record JAQVML010000017.1, on the reverse strand, counting down.
CGCTGCTGCCGCATACCTTCCTGCTGATTCCCGGCTACGGCGCGCAGGGTGGCACGGGCAAGGACATCGCGGGCTTCTTTGAAGGAGGCGTGCGCGGAGTCGTCAACTCCTCCCGCGGCATCATCACGGCGCACAAGGGCAAGAGCGAGGATCAGCACTTTACCGACCACATCCGCAAAGCCACGCTCGACATGAAACAGGATATCCTGCAATGGCTGAAATAATCAAAAACGAACCGATCGCGAACGGCATCTACCGCATGAGTGTCTTCGGCGCGCCGCTTGGCCGCGCGGGACAGTTCTTCATGCTCCGCGTGCCGGGCGCGCTCGATCCGCTGCTGGGCAGACCCATCAGCATCTGCGAAATCGACGCGGATAAGGGCGAAACCACGTTTGTGTATCAACCCATCGGGCGCGGCACGGCGCAGTTTGCCGCTCTCCTGCCCGGTCAGCAAATTGAGGCGCAAGGCCCTTACGGCAACGGATTTCCGCTGAAAGGCGGTCGCACCGTGCTCATCGGCGGCGGAATTGGAACGGCTCCCATGTTGCAACTCGCAAAGGAGTTGCGCAAGAGCGATCCGGCGCGGAAGATCGATGTATTCTTAGGCTTTCGGGAAGAGGCGTATCTGGAAAAAGAGTTTGAATCTTACGCGGACAACGTGACGCGCAACATCGGCGGCTATGTCACAAACGACGTGGATTTCGCTCTGGACGCTACCTACTACGCCTGCGGGCCGTCGGTCATGCTCCGCGCGGCGGCAAAAGCCGCAGACGAAGCGAACGCAAGCTTGTTTGTCTCGCTCGAAAAGCACATGGCGTGCGGCGTTGGCGCGTGCCTCGGCTGCACCTGCCAAACCGAACACGGCAGAAAGCGCGTCTGCAAGGACGGGCCCGTGTTCGACTATCGGGAGGTGCGCGATGCCATCTAATCCGCTCAAGCTTACCCTCTGTGGTATTTCGCTGCAAAACCCCGTGATCGCGGCAAGCGGCACCTTCGGCTTTGGCCACGAATACGCGGAGATTCTGGATGTCTCCCGCCTCGGTGGAATCAGCGGAAAGGGGTTGACGCTCAACGGCAGCGCGGGCAACAAAGGAATGCGCGTCTACGAAACCCCGTCCGGCATGCTCAACAGCATCGGCCTGGAGAACCCCGGCGTACGGCACTTCGTTACGCACGAGGCGGACTATATGCGCGCTCTTGGCCCTGCGGTGATCGCCAACCTTGGCGGGCACTGCGAAGAGGACTACCTCGAAGGAGCACATCTGCTCAACGACGCGGACATCGACATCCTCGAACTCAACATCTCCTGCCCGAACGTCAAGGCGGGCGGGATGGCGTTTGGCATGCTGCCTGAGACGGCGGCGGACATCACGCAGAAAGTTAAGGCGGTTTCGCGCCATCCCGTGATGGTGAAGCTTTCGCCCAACGCGCCGGACCTCGTCGCGGTTGCGCGCGCCTGCGAAAGCGCGGGCGCGGATGCGCTGAGCCTCGTGAACACGTTTCTCGGCATGGCAATCGACGTGAAACAAAAGTGCGCGGTGTTTGAAAACGTATATGCGGGGCTTTCGGGCCCTGCGATTCTACCCATCGCGCTGCGGATGGTGCATCAGGTGGCGCACGCGGTGACGATTCCCGTGGTCGGCATGGGCGGCATCACAAGCGCGGAGGACGCGCTGAAATTTTTGATGGCGGGAGCGGTCGCCGTACAGGTCGGCACCATGACGTTTGCCGACCCCAAGGCGATGCTCCGCATCATCGATGGCCTTTCGGACTACTGCGCGCAGGAGGGCTTAGACAATCTGCAGCAGATCGTCGGCATACTATAAACAAAAATTCACTTGAAGGAGTAACGATATGAAAGACAATCTTTCCATTATGAAAAGTTGCGAGGCATTTTTAGAAGGGCACTTCCTCCTCTCCTCCGGTCGGCACAGCGGCGGCTACTGCCAGTGCGCAAAGCTGCTCCGTTTTCCGGAACTCTCGGCGGAAGTCCTCTCCACCGTCACCGAACAGGTGAAAAATCTGCCAATCACGAAGGTTTGCGGTCCCGCGATGGGCGGCATCATCGTTTCCTACGAGCTCGCGCGGCAACTCGGCGTAGAGAGCATCTTCACCGAGCGCAAGGATGGAGAAATGCAGCTTAGACGCGGCTTCACGGTCGGCAAAGGCGATAAAATCCTGATCGCGGAGGACGTGATCACCACGGGAAAATCCACGATGGAGACCGTCCGCGCGCTGGAGAAACTCGGCGCGGAGGTCATCGGCGCCGCGTGCATCGCGGATCGCCGCGCGGAAGATTGCGACTTTGCGCTGCCGGTCTACGCTGCGCTGAAGCTCGCCATCGACTCCTACGAGCCGGACGATTGCCCGATCTGCAAAGCAGGCAAGCTCAAGCTGGAAAAGCCCGGCAGCCGGGAACTTCCCGTAACGAAATAAACAATCATCATCGCAAAACAACCGTGCGCGAGCATGGTTGTTTTTGCGTTTCCGTTCTCTTTCCTGCAAGACTTGTCGCATTTCTCTTATAATCGTTGTTATTACAACATATAATCTCCGTTGATTCACCTATACTGACATCAGAAAGGCTACTAAAACACTTGTGTTTCAAAAAGCCAAGAATAGCCTACTCATTACACAAGGAGGAAACAAACATGCCAAATCAAATCATGAAGAATATCGACCTGGCAACGCCGCTCTCGCTGAGCGCGCTGGTGTCGTACCAGACCGGCCAGATCGTGAGCCGCACATTGGTACAAAACCGCGCCGTGAGCCTGACGCTGTTTGCCTTTGATACCAACGAGGAGATCAGCTCTCACGAGTCCAAAGGCGACGCAATGGTACAGATTCTCGACGGAAAAGCGAAGATCACCATTGGTGATAACGTCCACTTCCTCTCTTCCGGGGAAACCGTGGTCATGCCTGCGGGTGTTCCGCACGCGCTGGAAGCGGTGGAACCGTTCAAGATGCTCCTTACCGTAGTCTTTCCTGTGTGATTTACATGCTCTTGCAGAGCATACAAAGGCACAGCAATTAAAGCCGCGCTCTAGCAGAAGCGCATCTATTCCAGCAAGAAGTGGGCCTTGCCCACCCTATTGCCAAAATGTCAAAACCGCGCTCTACCAGAAGCGCGGTTTCGACCAGGGGTACGACACTGAGAGGAAAGAGTATATCTCAAAAGCTCTTTTGCTTGTTGAGTGTTATGATCTTAAACGACTGCGTTCCCGCCTGCCAGCAACGCTGTTTTCGCCTTCTCCTGCGCCAAACGCAGAAGTTCATGCGCGGTGATTGGCGCGCTGTTGCACTCCATCGTCTGCACGCCGAAGCTGCAAGTCAGGCTGACTTCGTCGCCTTCGAACAGCATCCGCTCGCTCATGATCGCGACGCGGAGGTTGTTTGCATAGCGCAAAGCAGCGCTGTATTTTACACCCGGCAAACAAATCAAAAACGCATTTCCGTCTTCCCGCGCAACCCAATCGCCTGGTCTGCGCGCTCTTTTTTGCAGCGTCTGCGCCACATGTTGCAACACAAGATCGCTAACAACACGCCCAAATCGATCATGAATCCATTCCGACCGATCCATAACGACAGATAGAATCGAAAGCGCTTGCTCTCGCTCAAGCGAGCGGCTCATCGCCGTTGGAAGCGATTGTTCGATATAGCCCGCGTGGTATACCCCCGTCAGCATATCCAAATCGCTCTCATTGCGGACGGCATCGACGAAATCCCGCTTTGTAATAGAGCCGACTTTCGCCGCCGCTGGACGATAATAATCTGCCATTGTCATTGGCGCTCTCCATTTCCATTCAGCTTTTGCGGAATCGTTCCTGTCTCGCTTTTTCTGTCCAGCGAAATCATACGTCTACCACGCCTACAAAAGGAAACTGATGTAATGAACCTTCGATAAAATGACTCAAAAAGAATCGAATCCGCGTTTTGGCGGATGGATCCATCAAGACTTCCTACTGTTTTCGTTGTGTTTGACCTGCCAAATTTCGATTTTCCGTTAAATACATTCGAAACAAGATCAGAAATTATGTATAATAAGCTATGATGTTCGTTGTTTTGTCGCGTATCGACCAAGCGAATCAACCGTAAAGCGTGTTCTTGACATCAAAATCGCGTTTTATGACATACATCTTCACCCGTTTGTGAAAAGAGGTATTATGCAAATGAAGGAATGGAACGCAGTGGAAATCCGGCTTTGCGCAACGCTGCTTGCCACCCGAGCGAAAAGGGCGGTGGGTCAAAGCCGATGAATATCTTTATCTGTGACGACAATGCGGAGCAAACCTCGCTCTGCAAGCAGGCGATTCAGCGGCTTTCGAAGAAACACGGCATTCACGCGAAGGTAAAAGCGTTCCCTTCCGGCGAAGCACTGTTGTTTGAAGCCGAGGATCAGTACGCAACGCTCGATCTCGTCTATCTGGACATCCACATGTCCGGACTCAACGGGATGGAGTCCGCAAAGCGTCTGCGCGAGATCGGGTTTCTGGGGGACATCGTCTTTTTCACCGTCTCGCCGGATTTTGCGATTGCGGGCTACGACGTCAGCGCCCTGCACTACGTGGTAAAAGAGAAGACTTCCGACGAAAAGTTTGAGGAAATCTTCCTGCGCGCCTGCGAGCGCAAGAGCCGCCGCGAGAGCGAGGTGCTGGTGCTGACCTGCGCGGGAGAAAGCCGATGTGTTCCGCTGGAAGACATTCGCTATTTTGAGATTCAGCAGCGCATCGTCACCGTTGTTTACGCAAAGGAACGCTTTGAGTTTTATTCCACGATGATGCGACTGGAGGAGCAGCTCTTCAACCACGGTTTTGTACGCACGCATAAATCTTTTTTGGTCAGCAAGCGATACATTCGCAGCATTGACAGCACGCGAGTACTGCTGGACACCGGAGAAGAGCTCCCTGTTGGCAAGCGGTATTACGCGGACAGTCTCGCCAGCATCGGAGTCGCGAGCTAACGAATCAGCCGGGCCATCTCCGTATCCAACCCAAACGAGCCGTCACGCGAGGAGCGCGAGCATGAAACGAAAAAAGCCAACTCTCATGATCATAGCCTTACTGGCGATCCTACTGGTTTGTTTCATACTGCCCTCATTCGCGCTCGCCGCAACCACGAAACCAAACGATAACCACACGGATACCGCCGACTATTGCCTCCGCGCACACGACGTGAGCATTGGCTTAAGCGAGTTTTCCGGCAAGACGCGCGCAGAGCTGGAGAGCGATATCATCTCCGCCTCGGCGTTTGCGTTTCTCATTCGCGATACCGTCAGCGGCTCGGGCTCATTCGAACCCATTACCTCCGGCTATTCGGTCGATTTCTCAAGCTTAACCGAGGCTGCGTCCAGCTCCGGCTATGTGATCTCCGTTTCGCTTCCGGCTATCTCGTTAAGCGTGCCTTCCGTGATCACATTTCGCGTGTTCGTGGTGGACGACCTGCCGCATCCGCGCGCGGTCAGCTATGAATTCATCAGCGGAACCGCGGAACACGCGCTGCCGGATGGCGTGACGGCGCAACTGCCCGCGGACGAAAGCATCCTCTCCGGCGAAACGGTAACGCCCGCCAGCTCGTTTACCAGTGTGCGGGACGGCGCGGGGATGTGGACATTCTCCGGCTGGTCGCCCGATCAAGTGACGCTGTCGGACTCGGATGTGACGTTTACCGGAACCTGGGTCTGGACGCCGTTGCCGGTCTACACGGTTACGTTTACGTTTGTCAGCGGCACCAACGGCCACTCGCTGCCGAATGGCGTGCTCTCGAAACAGCCGATGTCCACAACCGGTGTGGATGGCGATGTATTTACCCCATCGGATTCGTTTCACGCCTACCATATGGTAGAAGGCGCGTGGCGCTTTCACGGCTGGAATGTATCGAGCCAAACCGTCGCGGGTGGCAACCTGACCTTCGTCGGCGAATGGCGCTGGCACAAGAACAAGATCGTCATCACGCCGACGCCGGTCGCCACAGCGACCTCTACCCCAATCCCGACCCCAACCATCGTGGCGACCCCAGCGCCCACGCTGCCCACTTCTTCACCGGAACAACCGAGCATTCAGGTACTCGAACAAACGCCAAACGAACCGCCGACGCCGACGACAAGCGGCGCGGCAGGAGGAGCCGCAAAGATGATCATTGCAACCGCCCTCGCGGCACTGGTCGCTTCCCAAGCGTTTGCCGTCGCTTCCGATCTCAAGGTGCTCAATTGGTATCAGGCAAAGAAAGCCGCGGCGCGAAGGAGTTAACATGAATTGGCTGCTCAATGCAATCATCGGTATCCTCGCGCTGGCGCTGATCGTGCTGGTCATCGTGCGCGTCCGCCTCAAACGTCGGCTGAACAGCATCGACGGCTTCGTCGGCATCACGACGCACGGCGCGTACAACGGCAAAGTGATCGGTGGCGAATTCACAAAAGTCTATCCGCACAAGAAAGAGAAATAACGGCGGGCTTGCGCCCGCGCGCAGGGCTGTCCAGAGAGATGTTTTCTTTCATGGACAGCTTCTTAAATTAGCTT
>JAQVML010000017.1:0-3038 GCA_028703645.1 Eubacteriales bacterium | reverse complement strand
TAGTATTCGCCCGCACCTCAAAGCGTCCCACGGTGAAGGAGCTATACATTTCCGGCACATATTTATTTGAATTTGTCTACCATCACAAATGAACGCAAACAAAATTACCTTGCATGGTAATGCACTCTTTGCCGAAAAATATTCCGTCGAGCAAAGCCGTTTTTCGCAGAATAATACCACTCATGGTAATTTCCAGAAATTGTTGATTTCTTTATCCGCTGCATCCAAAAAAGAGAGGCATTTGTCTGTGTGCTATAATACTGTTGCATCCCTGATTGGAAAAGGAGACCACGTATGGACGATTCTTCGCATATTCTCGTCAGCGCGTGCCTGCTCGGCGTGCCCTGCCGCTATGACGGCACGGGTCAAGCGGACGAGCGCATTCTTGCGCTCGCGAAAACGTGCCACCTGATCCCCGTTTGCCCGGAGCAGCTCGGTGGCCTTCCTACCCCGCGCCCATCTGCGGAGCGAAACGGGACGCGCGTGCTCACGCGGGATGATCGCGACGTGACCGCACCCTTTCTGCGCGGCGCACAGGAAACGCGAAGACTAGCCCGGCTCTTCGCCTGCCGGATTGCGATTCTCAAAGCCAACAGTCCCTCCTGCGGCAGCGGACAGATCTACGACGGCTGCTTTTGCGGTAGATTGATTCCCGGCGACGGCATGACGGCGGCGCTGCTTAAGCAAGACGGCCTGACTGTGCTCAGCGAGAAGGATGATCTGTCTTCGTTATTCTGATTGTTTCTCTTTTTGCCGCTTCTTGCGCCGAGATCCGCACAAGACTTTTGTAAACTTTTTTCTCCGACATGTGGGAACAACGAAAACACCTAATTACAAGAACCTTGAAACAGCCAATCTCTGTGGCTGTTTTTGTTTTTTTGAATCAAAAAAGCTCTTGCTGCCAAACCAAGAAGCAGATCGCGGGTGGCATTGATTGCGTCAATATGTTGTGCTAGTATGAATTCAAGACACAACGGGTTGCGATTTTAATCGTTTTTTAGAAGACAATACGCCGCCTGCTCTCACCGAAACGACAAGATAAGGGGCAAACCAACATGATGGAGATCATCAAGCGCAGCGGCCTTGCGGAGGCCTATGACCGAGACAAGATTACGGGCGCCGTACGCAAGGCGTTTTTAAGCACGCAGGCGGAGATATCCGAGCCCGCGTTGGAGGCGATTACCGATGCAGTCGAAGCACGGATTCCGATGCTGCCACCGCCCGTTTCAGTAGAACGGATTCAGGATTTGGTGGAAGAGACGCTGATGCTCAAGGGCTATTTTGCCCAGAGCAAGAGCTATATTCTCTATCGCAACGAGCGCACGCGCATGCGCGCCCAGCGAAAGAGCATCTGCTCGCTGTTTGCCGAGGGCGACGCGTTGGAGCGGATTCTCGACAAAGTGCAAGCCGACTATCCGGAGGAGATGTACGAACTCTCCCGCCTGGACGAGAAATTTCGCAGTTTTCTCAAGCCGGAGATGGGCGAGAGCGCAAAGCGCGCGGCACTCACGCGCGCGGCAGCGGAACTCACCACGCAGGAGGCGCCGCACTGGGAGTTTATCGCGGCGCGCATCCTCATGCATGATTTTGCCGCCGATCTAGCCCGCGCGCTGGATGAGCTCAACCTGCACAGCTATTATGAAAAAGTTCGCTATCTCTGCGAATGCGGACTTTACGGCGCATACATTCTAGAAAGCTATACAAAGGAAGAACTCGACGACGCGGAGACATTTCTCTGCCCCGCAAACGACGAAAAGCTCACCTATTCGGGGTTGGAGCTGTTGCTTCGCCGCTACGTGATCCGCAGCCACAAAGGGCAGCCGCTGGAAACCCCACAGGAGATGTATCTCGGCATCGCGCTGCATTTGGCCCTGCCGGAGAAGACGGATCGTCTCATGTGGGTCAAGCGTTTTTACGGCATGCTCAGCACGCTCAAAGTCACCATGGCAACGCCCACGCTCGCCAACGCGCGAAAGCCGTTTCACCAGCTCTCAAGCTGCTTTATCGACACCGTGCCGGACAGTCTGACCGGCATCTACCGCAGCATCAACAACTTCGCGCAGGTGAGTAAATACGGCGGCGGCATGGGCCTCTATTTCGGCAAGGTGCGCTCAAAAGGCGGCACGATTCGCGGCTTTGAGGGCGCGGCGGGCGGTGTCATCCGCTGGATTCGCCTCGCAAACGACACGGCGGTCGCGGTCGATCAGCTCGGCGTGCGGCAGGGCGCGGTCGCGGTCTATCTCGACGTTTGGCACAAGGATTTGCCGGAGTTTTTACAGATTCGCACCAACAACGGCGACGATCGCATGAAGGCGCACGACGTCTTCCCCGCCGTCTGCTATCCCGACCTCTTCTGGAAGACCGTGCGCGACAACATCGAGGCCAACTGGTACCTCATGTGCCCGCACGACATCCTCACCGTCAAGGGCTACAGCCTTGAGGACTACTGGGGTGAGGAATGGGAGGAACGCTACCGCGACTGCGTGGCGGATAGCCGCATCGAAAAGCGCGTAATCCCGATCAAAGAGCTCGTTCGCCTGATCCTCAAGAGCGCGATTGAGACCGGAACGCCGTTTGTCTTCAACCGCGACGCGGTCAACCGCGCAAACCCGAACCACCACAAGGGCATGATCTATTGCAGCAACCTCTGCACGGAGATTGCGCAGAATATGAGCGGCATCTCCGACGTGAGCCAGGAGATTGTGGAAACCAATGGCGAAACCGTCATCATAAACATCACCAAGCCCGGCGACTTCGTGGTCTGCAACCTCGCGAGCCTGTCGCTGGGGCAAATCGACCTAACAAGCGACGAGCTGGAGACCATTACGGGCCACGTCGTCCGCGCGCTGGACAACGTTATCGACCTCAACTTCTTCCCTGTGCCGTACGCAAAGGTGAATAACCTTCGCTACCGCCCGATCGGTCTCGGCGTCAGCGGATATCACCACATGCTCGCGAAAAACCACATCAACTGGGAGAGCGAGGAACACCTGAAGTTCGTCGACAAGCTCTTTGAGCGGATCAACTATGCCGCAATT
>JAQVML010000408.1 GCA_028703645.1 Eubacteriales bacterium | reverse complement strand
AGCAGGAAGCGAAAGCGTATATCCTGAATTGCTTCCGCGAGCAGGGCGACTTTGCCGAGATTACGGACGAGAAAACCCTCGACGAGATGGTCGCCGCCGTGATGGCGCACGACGCCGCGTTTATGAAATCGAGCGGCGCGGACGAAGGAGAGGTCTATGACGACGACGCGGCCTATGATTACATGCACGAGAAGATGAGCGAGCAGTTTGCGGATCACAAGATGTACATGCTCCGCCTCGTCGAGGACTACATGGACTACAACGAGCGTTACCTCGACAGCCTCGGTCTCATCGACTGGGAGTAAAATTTTCGCTGATGACAGAGCCGAAATCCGTTTATCGGGTTTCGGCTTTGTTTTTTTGTAAAACAAGCCCGAAAAAGACGTTTTCGTCTGCTTTTTTGGATATTTGCCGTTGAGGGAATAGGCGCTTCATGCTAGAATGAACATAACTAAAAAAAATAAATGCGGAATGACATATTTTTGCTCTTTGCTTTCGAAGGAAAAACTGGTATAAACTAAATAAACGCGAACAATACACCAAAAAATTAATATCGATAAAATAATACCGATTATCTTTTCTTTTGAGATTGACCGCTGTATAATAGGCAAAGCAATGGAAAAGAACGTAAATCATCATCTAAGGCGAACCTTGTAGCAGCATTGGAAAGGAGATCCTAATGTACCGAATCGTAACAAAGCGCGCGCTGCATGAAACGGTCACGCTCATGGAAGTGGAGGCGCCGTATATCGCGAAAAAAGCGAAACCGGGTCAGTTCATCATCTTCCGCGTGGACGAGGACGGAGAGCGCGTTCCGCTGACCGTTGCCGGAACGGATCCCGTGCGTGGCACGGTCACCATCATCTTCCAGAAGGTCGGCTATAGCACCAAGCGGCTGGACTGCCTCAACGAAGGGGATTCTATCCTCGACTTCGTCGGCCCGTTGGGCGTGGCGAGCCACCTTGACGGCATGAAAAAGGTTGCGGTCATCGGCGGCGGACTCGGCGTTGCCATCGCGTATCCGCAGGCGAAGGCGCTGCACGATATGGGCGCGGAGGTAGACGTGATCGTCGGCTTCCGCAACACCGACCTCATGATCCTCATGGACGAACTCAAAGAGGCGAGCACGAACCTCTACGTCATGACGGACGACGGCAGCAACGGGCATAAAGGCTTCGTGACTACCGCGCTGGAAGAGCAGCTCAAGGCGGGCAAGGAGTATGACCACGTAATCGCCATTGGGCCGCTGGTCATGATGCGCGCGGTTGTGAATATCACCAAGCCCCGCAACATCCCCACCGTGATCTCGATGAACCCGATCATGGTGGATGGCACGGGGATGTGCGGCAGCTGCCGTGTCACCGTCGGCGGCGAGATGAAGTTCGCCTGTGTGGACGGCCCCGACTTCGACGGATTTGCGGTGGATTGGGACGAGGCGATTGCCCGCAGCAAGATGTATCGCAAAGAAGAGGCCGAGAGCATGGAGCGCAAAGCCTGTAACCTCTTGAATGTAGAGCTGCAAACCAAGCGGGGAGGGAACTGAACCATGCCGAATATGAGACTGACCAAACTGCCCGCGCGCGAGCAGGACCCGAACATTCGCAATTGCAATTTTGAAGAAGTGTCGCAGGGTTACGACGAGGCGATGGCCATCGACGAAGCCAAGCGCTGCCTCAACTGCAAGCATAAGCCCTGCGTAGCAGGTTGCCCCGTCAACGTCCGCATTCCGGAGTTTATCCAACTGGTGACGGAAGGCAAGTTCATGGAGGCCAACGAGGTCATCCGCTCCACCAACGCGCTGCCCGCCGTCTGCGGCAGAGTCTGCCCGCAGGAGACCCAGTGCGAGGAGAAGTGCGTGCGCGGCATCAAGGGCGAGCCGGTTGGCATCGGCCGATTGGAGCGCTTCGTGGCGGACTACGCCATGGCGCACGGAGCCGTGCATCCCACTCCTCTGCCGGACAACGGTAAAAAGGTTGCCATCGTCGGCGGCGGCCCAGCGGGACTGACCTGCGCGGGAGACCTTCGTAAGCTCGGATATGAAGTAACGATTTTCGAAGCACTCCATACCCCCGGCGGCGTGCTGGTCTATGGCATTCCTGAATTCCGTCTACCGAAACAACTGGTACGGGACGAGATTCGCATTCTCGAAGATTTGGGCGTCAAGATCGAGACCAACATGGTCGTTGGCCGCAGCATCACGCTCGACGAGTTGCTGGGTGAAGAAGGCTACAGCGCGGTGTTTGTCGGCAGCGGCGCAGGCTTGCCGAGATTCCAGTGTATTCCGGGCGAAAACCTCAACGGCGTGTATTCGGCAAACGAGTTTTTAACGCGCATCAATCTGATGAAGGCGTACCACTTTCCTGAAACGGACACTCCCATTCAGGTTGGCAAAAACGCGGCGATCGTCGGCGGCGGAAACGTTGCGATGGACGCGGCGAGAAGCGCAAAGCGCTTGGGCGCGGAGAACGTCTACATCGTCTATCGCCGCGGAGAGGCGGAGATGCCTGCCCGTGTGGAAGAGGTGCATCACGCGAAGGAAGAGGGCATCATCTTCAAGATGCTCACAAACCCG
>JAQVML010000407.1 GCA_028703645.1 Eubacteriales bacterium | reverse complement strand
TCAGCGGCAACACGTTAAAGAGCAACAACAGCACCGCGGTTTGCATCTATTCTGTCGATGGGGATATTAACCTCTCCGCTTCGGGAATTACGGTCTACGGAACGCTATATGCGCCAAATGGCAAGATCGGTATCTATGCCAGCAATATCACGATCTATGGTCACGTGATTGCGAAAGAAATCCAAATTTCCGGTTCCAATGTTGAGATCATCTCCGGTTCCGGCGACCTTGGGTTCCTTCCTGGCGGCTCGGTCGCGCTCTGCGAATAGTCGTTCATCAGATCGTCATCGAGACGAATTTTCGTATTATTTTAATAGAAGAGTTGTTACATAAGAGGATGTGAGAACACATTCTCTTTTTTTGCGTCTGCGTTAGCTTCTATTTTTCGAATTCCGAAATGGGAAGAGAATTCAAGAAAACATAGAAAAAATAGAGAAACGTTCGAGAGATTGGGCGCTTCCACAGGAATAATCAATAAAATGTCACATTATAGTTACATTATATGGTATAATAACGACACCGTAATGATATATAAATAATGATACTTGATGCACGGATGCGGAGATACGGTTACAGCCTGGGGAGGAATGTACAATGCGCTTCATCAAACAGTGGTTGAAGCATGAATTCGGTCAATCCGCGTTACTCGTGGCGATTTCGATCGCGACGCTTTGTGGTGCCGCGGCGTTGGTCGTCGACGTGGGCATGGTGTCTGTGACGCAGGGCCGGCTGCAAAACGCTGCGGACGCAGCCGCGCTGGCTGCGGCAAGAAGCTTACCAAATGTGAGCAGCGCCAGATCTACGGCCGAGCAATATGCAGAGCTGAACGGCGTTGCCGCAGGAAACACCACGACGATATCGCCCTATAACGGCGAAGCAGACAAGGTAGAGGTCGTTTGCACGGAAACAATGCAGTATGCGTTTGCGAGAATACTTGGCATGCAGAGCCAGGTCATCTCCGCCCGCGCGGTTGCGGAAAGTTCGGGCACAACCACCGATTGCTTTGGATATGCCCTGTTTTCCGGCGGTGCCGGTATGCTGTATTCCAACAATCTACAGATCAACGGTAGCATTCATGCGAACGGGTCCATCCAGATCGCCGGAAACAATCAGGAGATTACGGGCAATGCGGAGGCGGTTACCAAACTGGAAGCTTACATCACCAAACTGACCATCGGGGGAACCTGCCAGGCAGCGCTCCTGGTCGTTCCTGACAATTCCGGCAGCGTTTCGGTCGCAAGCAGGCTCTCCATTCCGGCTGAAGTAATCGATATGCCGGATCTTTCCGGGGATGTTCGAGCCGAAGCGGATGCAGCCGGTACGACCTATTTGATCAACGAGTGGGAGACGCAGGTCTTCTCTGGAAACGGAATCAACATCGATCAGTCGATCTATGTCACCGGCGGAGTTACGATTGCGGGAAATTCATTTAAAGGCGACGGAGTCATCTGCGCGAAGAAAAACATTGGAATCAGCGGCAACACGCTCAAGAGCACTGCCGACTCTGCGGTTTGCATCTACTCGGTGGACGGCGATATCAGCATATCTTCTTCTGGTCTAACGATCTATGGAACGTTGTATGCGCCAAACGGCAAGATTGGCATCTATGGCGACAATATTACGATTTACGGAAGAGTCGTCGCAAAGGAAATCATCATCACTGGTACCAATATCGCGGTGAGTGCGGGTTCCGGCGATCTGAATTTTCTACCGAAGGGTTCGGTGAGACTCTGCGAATAGCGCGTTGATCATGTAACCGGCGAAACGAGCGAAAAACAGGGAGATTTTCTTCAGAATCACAGAGATACAGCGAGAGAGGATGCGAAAAGCACCCTCTCTTTTTGCGCTTGAAAAAGCAACACATGAACGAAGCTGGTTGATGAAATGCCCAATTGGATCGAAACAGAACGGTATTCCGCTTTCGTTCCTTGACAATTTCCACCGACTCACTATACTATCACTAGTATATTCCATACTATTTTACGGCATTCAATGTAACCAAAGTGAAAATGACATGGAACGAATCAACTGATGAATACAAAGACAGAGGACGAGTCGTATACAACGCTCCGGAGGAATCCAAATGATCCGACTTCAAAAATGGTTAAAAAGGGAATGCGGTCAGTCCGTTTTTCTGGTTGTGATTTCGATCACGCTGCTGTGCGCGACCGCGGCGTTGGTCGTTGACGTCGGCCAGGTTGCGGTGACCCAGGGGCAACTGCAAAATGCAGCCGACGCAGCCGCGCTGGCTGCCGCAAAGAGCCTGCCGGATGCGACAAGCGCAAAGAATGCGGCGAGCCAATATGCCGCGCTTAACGGGGTGGCCGCGTCGGATACAGCGGCGACGACGCCCTACAACGGCAATGCGAACAAGGTTGAAGTCGTGTGCAAAAAAACGGTGCAATATACGTTCGCGCGCGTCATTGGCCTGAACAGCAAAGTGGTTTCCGCGCGGGCGGTGGCGGAAAAGAGCAATGCATCCGGTGCGTTTGGTTACGCGCTGTTCTCCGGCGGCGTGAATTCGCAGATGGGGCTTTATACCGATTTGTTTGAAGTAACCGGTAGCGTACACT
>JAQVML010000406.1 GCA_028703645.1 Eubacteriales bacterium | reverse complement strand
GACGTTGGTAGCATTGCGGCTTCGGACGGGCTGGATAAGCTCGTCGATTTTCTGGAATACATCAACGTGATGAAAAAGCAAAAACGAAGTCACGGCATCATCGCTTCCCAGTTGCAAAAGCTGCAAAAAATCCTGCGCTCCCCTTACTTCGGGCGAATCGATTTTCGAATGATGCAGGACACCGCGGAAAAGAGCTATTACATCGGCACCTTCAGCCTGATTACGGACGACAACAAGATGCTGGTCTACGACTGGCGCGCGCCCATCAGCGGCATGTTTTATGACGATGAGGTCGGCCCGGCTCGTTTCATAACCCCCGGCGGCGCGGTTGAAGGCGAACTGACGCGCAAACGTCAGTACAAAATTGAAAACGGCAAACTCGAATACAGCTTTGACAGCAGCGTTAAAATCGACGACGAAATGCTCCAGCAAATGCTGGCGGGACACGCGGACGGCAAGATGCGCTCCATCGTCACCACGATTCAGCGCGAGCAAAACCGCGCCATCCGCAACGAGTCCTTTCAGCACCTGATCGTGCAGGGCGCTGCGGGCAGCGGAAAGACCTCCGTCGCGCTCCACCGCATTGCATATTTGCTCTTTCGCCACAGGGATACCATTACCGCGGAAAACATCATCGTCTTTTCGCCAAACACGGTGTTCAGCGACTATATCTCCAATGTTTTACCGGAGCTTGGCGAAGCAAACATGCTGCAGACGACGTTTGAAACGTTTCTCTCCGGTGCGCTCCCGCTGAAAGGGCGAAAAGAACGGTACTACGATCTGATGGAATACCTCTTCTCCGCCAAAGAACAGCCGGGTTATGCGGAGCGAATCGAGAGCCTTCGCCTCAAATCCTCGCCCGCGTTTCGGGACGCGCTGACCGCTTATGCAAAATCTCTTGCGTCTCAGCCGGTGCGCTTTGCCCCGCTTGTCTGCGCGGGCGTCAGCATCGCTTCCAGTGCGGAGCTTGCGCGGCTCTTTTCCTACGATTACGCGTCGCTGCCCTACCTCGCGCGCTTTGAAAAGCTACGCGCGCGCATGGACTATCTGCTGGATGGCTACGAAGCAAAACGCGCGGCGCAGATTGCGGAAAGCATCACCGCGCAGGAAGGCTTCATCGACCGAGGCGAGCTACGACGCAGAAGCAAACAGTTAGCAAAGCGGGAGACGCAGTCCGCGCGGACAAACGCCGCTATGATGACGGAGGTCACGGCAAGCAGCGTCTATTTTACGTTTCTGGATGCCATGCAAGAGCTCCTCGATTGCGACTCCACGTCCGCTTGCGCATCCGTTGCGCGCTACACGCGCGAGACAATTCGCGCAGGACAGTTTCACTATGAAGACCAGATCGCGCTGCTCTTTCTGCAAGGCGCGCTGGGCGGCACGCAGAAGACCGCGCGCATTCGTTATGTCATCATCGACGAGGCGCAGGACTACACCCCGCTGCAATACGAGATCATTCGCCTGTTTTTCGCGCAAGCGAGCGTAACCATGCTGGGCGATCTCGATCAGTCCATCACGCCGTATCTCTGCCTCGGCGGATACGAAAACCTCGCCTCGCTCTTTCCCGCGGAGAAAACCCTACTGCTGAACTTTACGAAAAGCTACCGTTCCACGGCGGAGATCACCGCGTTTTCCGGCGCAATACTGGGCAGGGATCGCGCGGAAGATTCGGTCGGACGCCACGGCGCGGTTCCATCCGTCGTTTGTCTGCCGGATGAAACCGCGGTGCAGCGCGCCATCGCGGCGGAGGTTTCCGCGCTCATCGAACGCGGACATGCCTCCATCGGCATTCTCACGCAGACCAAGGCGGAGGCGAAAGCCCTGCACCACGCGCTCAAAACCACGGCAGATGTCCACGCGCTGTTTGGCGGCGAGGAGGAGTTTCCGCGCGGCGCGGTCGTACTGCCAGCGTATCTTGCAAAGGGGTTGGAGTTTGACGCGGTGATTCTCGCCAACGCGGGAGCGGAGCATTATACGCACGAGAGCGAGCGGCTTTTGCTCTACACCGCCTGCACGCGCGCGCTGCACGAGCTCAAGGTGTTTTGCGCGGGTAGTCCGTCGCCTTTTTTGCCGACCGGCGTATCATCGTAACCAGTTTTTTACCTTTACGCAATTTGGCGAATGTGATAGAATCCGGTGCGAATCAAACCGATCCGGAGGAACGATGGAACCAACATCCGCACGAGAAGACCTGCCTCGTCCGCGCTTTTTCCGCGCGGTTATCGCCGCGCTTACGATGAGCGTGGTAGCGCTGCTGGTCTGGTTTCTTGCCAGCAAAAACGCAAATACGATCGGATTTGCGATCTTGATCGCAACCGTGATCCTCGCGCTGCTCAACTGGCTTTTTTGGGCGCTGACGCGAAACGCGAAGCATAGCGTAAGCGTCTCTATCCGTATTCTAGCCGCTGTTTTGAGTCTTCTTACGCTGCTGAGCGTAACGATTGATACCATCGCGCCGACGATGCTGTTTTACCCGCACCGCGACGAAGAATCCACGCAGGCGCTCGCGGCTTATCCAAGCGCGGAGCAGTTGACGATTGAGACAAGCAGGCGCGTCGTTTCCGGCTGGATGCTGCACCAAG
>JAQVML010000405.1 GCA_028703645.1 Eubacteriales bacterium | reverse complement strand
CGCGGCGGTCGCCTCGGGCCAAGCGGAGGCTGGAGCCGTTCACGTCTATCTCGGCACCTCCGCGGGGGTCGCGGCGGCGACAAAACCGGGCGATAGCTTCAAGCACGGCGCTGCCGCCATCCAGAGCGCCGACCCCGCCATGAACCTCATCGCGGGTATTACGGAGAGCGCGGGCGCGAACATCGAGTGGATTCGCGACCAGTTTTTCCGTCACGAGAAGGAAAAGTACGGCGCGGGCGTGTTTAACTACATGGACGAGGTCATCGCCACCGTGCCGCCGGGAAGCGACGGGCTGATCTGCACGCCGTGGATGCTCGGCGAGCGGTGCCCGGTTTCGAGCACGACCACGAGGGCCACGCTGTTTAACATCAGCATGGTACACACGCGCGAGCACCTTATGCGCGCGGTCTACGAAGGCATTGCCTACAATATCCGCTGGATTTTGCAGAATTTCTGCAAGGATTACGGCATCGCTTGCGACAATATCCGCATCATTGGCGGCGGCGCGCTGGACAAAGGCTGGATGCAGATTCTCTCGGACATCACGGGCCGCAACATCAGCGTGGTGGAAAACCCGCGCAACGCGGGCGCGGTGGGAGCTGCGGTCGTGGCGCTCATTGGACTCGGCGAGCTGCCGGACTTTGCCTCCGCCAAGAAGTTTGTGCGCGTGAGCGCGGTCTTTGAGCCGAATGTTGAGAACAAGGCGATCTACGACGCGCTGTTTTCGCAATATCAGCAGCTTTATCGCTCGCTCTCCGGCCTCTACGAAAGCGCGAACGGCAAGCTCTTTACGGAAGAAGCTAAGCACGCGTAACGTACGAAAGTAAGGAAGCGAAGAATATGACGAAACAGGAAGCCATGAAGGCATTTTTAGAGATACAGGCGCAGTTGCAGCACGAAGGACTTCTCGAAGCGAATCAGGGCGCGGTAAAAGCGGCCCTGCGCGGAGACGAAGGCGAAATCTTTTTTGCCGAGCTTGCGGGCGCGAATATGACCATGCAGGAGATCGCAACAGGCGAAGAGCAGGAGCCTTTTTTCCACGCGTTTTATGGAAAGCCGGAGGCAAAGGCGCTGCTGCTGCTAAAAGGCACATATGCCGCGCAGATTGCATCGAGCATGCGCGCGCTGACCGCCGAGCTGGACGATATGGCGCAGATTGTGGGCCTCACCGCGCGGGTTGCGAGCACGCTGGAGCCTGTTGAGATCGAGCGCTGTCTGCGCGGTAGAAACAGCTGCTTTGTCAAAGGCGAGGGCATGCTGATTACCGGACGCTCGATTACTGAGGCGATGACCGGAGCAATTTTGCTGGAAAAGGCTGCGATGACGCACCTGCTCGCGCAAAAGATCGGCGGGGCAAAGCGCGTTCCGCTGTTTTCCGCAGCGCTGATGCACGTTATCTACCAAAAGAAGTATTCCAAGATCAACCTCAGCGCGGAGAGCACAGCCACGAAAACCGCGCCGCAAATGCAGAGCGACGCGCCCGCGCAGACCGTGCGGGAACGCGAAATCCGCGCCGAGATCGTCTCCTACGGTAGACGGCTGCAAGAAGAGGGGCTGTTGCAGGGGACCTGGGGTAACCTCGCGGTGCGGTATGACGAAAAATACATGCTCTGCACGCCCAGCGGGCTGGACTATCGCCTGCTCACGCCGGAAGATATCGTCAAGGTGGAGCTGGCGACGTTGGAATATGGCGAGCAGCGCAAACCCACCAGCGAAAAGCGGCTGCATCGCGACGTCTTCGCCGCGCGCGCGGACGTCGGCGCGGTGATTCATACGCACGCAAAGCGCTGTGGTGTGTTCGCGGCGGCGAGACAGAGCATCTGCTGTATCGAAGGCGAGATGAAGCGGCTCGTTGGCGATGAAATGCGCTGCGCGGGTCACGCGCTGCCTTCGACAAAGAAGCTCAGCCGCGTGGCGCTCAAAGCGCTGGGCAATCGCAACGGTTGCCTGCTTATGAACCACGGGGTCATCTGCTGTGGCACAGACCTGGAGGGCGCTTACCTCGCCTGCAAGGCTGCCGAAGACGCGGCAGGCCGGCAACTGGGGCTGTAAAGGACCAATCAAAAACAGCGGGGCTCGCGCCCCGCTGTTTTGTATTTTACCGATCAATTACGCGTCGAGTTTGCTCATGCGTGCGAGCACATAGATGAGCACGCTATTCCAGTAGATCGCGGTTTCGTTGGTGGAATAGCTTTCGACCGAGTCGAGATACCGCTCGGCGGCTGGCTTGCCCGCGAGCAGTGTCTTTGCCGCGAGGTCGTGGAGCCCTTCGTCCGGGCCGCCGACGAGCATGCCAGGCATCGCAACCCCCGCCGCGGCGGAGGGACGATGATGCGGATGCTTGGGAGAGCTTTCGCTCACGCCGGTAATGAAATTGACGCCCAGCGGGTTGTTGCCCAGGATATAGTCCAGATGCGAACGCGCCGCGGTCAGATAGCGATCGCTCGACTGAATATCGTTTGCCATCAGCAGCGCCATCGTATCGTTGAGCAGATACATATTGCTGCCCCAGAGGAATTCGCCAATCGAAATACCGAGCGGGCTTCTCTCCGTGCGCTCGCAGATTTGATCCGCCCTCGCCAGCAGACCCGCGC
>JAQVML010000404.1 GCA_028703645.1 Eubacteriales bacterium | reverse complement strand
TCTTTCGGTGGAAGAGCTCATCGGAAAACTGCTCGACGAAACGGGATTTTATGAGGAGATGGGTGCGGGCATCGGCGGCGCGCAGCGGCAGGCAAACCTGGATGCGCTGCTGGACAAAGCGCATGCGTTTGAGGCAGCGGGTTCACGCGGGGTTTGGAGCTTTTTGCGGCATTTGGAGCTTGCGCAAAACAACGCGAGCGTGGGCGCCGCCCAGACCGTAACGGCGGACGTGGTGCGCATTTTGACCATTCATAAATCCAAGGGGTTGGAATTTCCCGTCGTGTTCGTCGCGGGACTGGGCAAACAACTGAACCGACAGGATGTGAACAACAGCCTGCAACTGCACACAAAGTATGGCATGGCGTTGCGCTTGATCGATCGCGAGGGTGTCCAGCGGGTGAAGCGAGATACGCTCGCGCGGGTCATCCTCTCCCAACAGGTCAAGCGGGAACAGCTCGCGGAGGAGATGCGCGTGCTCTATGTCGCCATGACGCGCGCGCGCAGAAAACTCATCCTCACCGCCTGCGTCAATAAACCGGAGGAAAAACTGGCAGCAGCCCCGCGTGTACCGACCGCTTGGCAGTCGATCAAATGTTCCAGTCCGGTTCGCTGGCTGATGATGGGTCGTAAAGATCATCTATCAATTACGATTCACGAACGCGAGGCGTTTTTAGGCGGCGTTTCGACGGAAAACGCAAAGGAGATTCCCGCGTTTGATCCCGTTGTGCTGGAGGCGATCGAAGCGAAGCTGAACTGGACGTATGACTATGCGGAAGCGGCGAAGATTCGCGCAAAGGCAGCGGTGAGCCGCGTGGTCAAGGGCGAGGACAGTCTGCCCTCGTTCACGAGACCGGCGTTCTTGGGTACGGAGACAAGCGCGGTATTTGCCGGAACCGCGACGCATGCGGCGATGCAATATCTGCCGCTGGATTCGGCGATGAGCGACGCGCAAGCGAGAGACTATTTGCTTTCGCTGACGGCGAGCGGACGCATTACGCCGGAGCAGGCGGAGGCCGCGGACGCTAGCGCGATTGCCTGGCTGACGCAGGAGCCGCTGTTTTCGCGGATGCGGTCTGCCGAGCGGTTGGAACGCGAGCTGCCGTTTTCCTATCCGATGGAAGCGATTCAACTCTACGGCATCGCCGCGGAGGAAACGGTTCTGTTGCAGGGCGTTTTGGACGCGTGCTTCCTCGAAGACGGCGAATGGGTGATTGTGGACTACAAGACCGACCGTGTGCGCCCCGGCGAATCGCCGGAGCAAGCCGCGCAAAAGCACGCGGAGCAACTCCGCCTCTACGCGCTCGCGTTGGAATCGCTCACAGGTCGTCGGGTCAAGGAGCTGCTCGTGGTTCTGCTGAGCCACCGCGCGGTTGTGCGGGTGAATTCTGTGTGAAAAACACGCTCTTTACTTGCCAAACCCAAAAACGCGTGGTACGATAGGCGCAAATCGGTAAAGATGCCGAACGATGACAATTGAATTAGTACAGCTTCGGGGCGGGGTGAAATTCCCCACCGGCGGTGAAGCGGCCTCATGTGCCGACAAGCCCGCGAGCCGCGAGAGCGGCCGAAACGGTTTCAATCCGTTGCCGACGGTGATTGAGCGAATCGAAGATTCGTTTTGAGTCCGGAATAAAGAAGCAAATGCCGAATTTTTTGGCTTTGTAACAACCCCGTGCGTTGATTCACGGGGTTTTTTGCACAGATACGAAAACTCCCGTGCGTCCATCCACTGCATCGCAAAAAAACGGGAGGAAACAACAACATGAAATCCAGAACCTATATCGACCGCATGGTAAAGCTCGGCATGCTGACCGGGCTTTCCATCATCCTCGTCTACGTGCTCCATTTTCCGATCTTCCCCGCCGCGCCATATTTGGAATACGACATGGCGGACGTGCCGATCCTGATCGGAACATTTCTCTATGGCCCGTGGTGGGGTCTTGGTCTCACCGCGGTGGTCAGCGTGCTGCAATGGCTTCTCGTTTCGCCGCAGAGCATGTGGGTGGGCGCACTCATGCATTTTCTCGCAACGGGGTCTTATGTGGTCGTGGCGGGGCTGCTCTATTCGCATGATAAATCGCGAAAGTCCGCAATCATCGGCATGGCGATCGGTTCCGTTCTGCAAACGCTGATGATGATCCCCATGAATCTCGTCTTTACCGTACACTTTTTCGGCGTTCCGCGTGAGGCGGTCATCGCGTTGCTACCCACCGCGATTATTCCGTTTAACGCGATCAAGACGGTTGCGAATTCCATCATCACGTTTCTGCTGTACAAGCGCGTTTCAAAGGTGTTTGAAAAGAATTTGTTGGAGCAGCGCGAGCTGCCACGGAAATGAAAACACGGTTGTTACACAGAAAAAGAGAAACTTCAGAAAAGATTGTATCAATTTAAATGAAATCACTTGACGCAGAGAAAGAACTGCGATAGTATAATAACAGTAATTGTTACTATATAAGAATGAGAGAAAAATAGAAATCAAGAGTTGAGATAAAATAGTCTTTTTGACACGGAGGAATCGAGCCAATGCGATATTCTCACCAGCGGGAGCGCATTTTTCGAGCGGTATCGGAACGATGCGATCATCCCACCGCG
>JAQVML010000403.1 GCA_028703645.1 Eubacteriales bacterium | reverse complement strand
AGAATCTCCATGACCGTACAAGACCACCTTCGCACGCTCCTCGAATCCAACAAGAGCGTATTCCTCTCCGGTGAGGAGATCGCCCGCCGCCTCGGCGTGAGCCGAAACGCGGTTTGGAAGGCGATTAAAGCTCTCCAAGCCGACGGCTACCCCATTCAGGCCGTGCCGAACCGCGGCTACTGCCTCGCCGCTTCCAGCGATGTCCTCTCCGAAAGCGGCATCCGCCAGTACCTCACCGGCGAAGCTCAGGCGCTTTCGCTCCACGTTTACGATTCGGTGGACTCGACGAACCTCGTTTTGCGAAAGCTCGCGGGCGAGGGCGCGCCGGAGGGCACCGTCGTCATCGCGGCGGAGCAGACCGGCGGTCGCGGACGCAAAGGGCGCAGCTTTTATTCCCCGCAGGGCACGGGCGTCTACGTTTCCCTCCTGCTTAAGCCCAAGATCGCGCCGGACGAAGCAACCCTCATCACCACGACGGCGGCGGTTGCCGTCTGCCAGGCGGTGGAAGCGCTCTGCCCTGAAGGAGCCGAAATCAAGTGGGTCAACGACGTGTTTCTGCGCGGCAAAAAAATCTGCGGCATTCTCACGGAAGGCTCGTTTGACATGGAGAGCGGACAGTTTGAATATGCGGTGCTCGGCACGGGCATCAACGTCTACGAACCCGCTGGCGGTTTCCCCTCGGAGATTCGCGAAATCGCGGGCAGCGTGCTACCCGCCCCCGCGCCGGACGGAAAAAACCGCATGATCGCGGAATACCTCAACCATTTTCTGCCGCTGTATCGCAATCTTGGCAGCGCGGATGCCAACGCGGAATACCGCGCGCGCAGCTTCGTGCTGGGGAAGATGGTCAACGTCATCTCTGGCGACGGGGTCACCCCCGCCCGCGCGCTGGATGTGGACGAGCGCTGCCGCCTGATCGTCGAATATGAAGACGGGCACCGAGACACGCTCTCTTCCGGCGAAATCAGCGTGAGAGTGATATAGCATTTTTGCAGCTTCGCTACCGACAAAAACGAAAAAAGAAGATCGAATGTTAGGAGAAACTATTCCAGATTAAGGTCTTATCGCGTTTTGCAGCAGCGCTACTAACGTGGACAAAAAAAGAGAATCAATAGTAGGAGAACTTTACAAAATGAACCCTGTCGCAAAATCCCGAACCTACAAGATGATGCTCGTGGCGCTGTTTGCGGCGCTGATCGCCGTCGGCGCGTTTATCCGTGTGCCCGTTCCACTCGTGCCGTTCACGATGCAAACGTTCTTTGTCGTGCTCGCGGGCATGCTGCTGGGCAAAAAGCTGGGCGGAGCGAGCGCGCTCGTCTACCTCGCAATCGGGCTCATCGGAATCCCCGTCTTCACGCAGGGCGGTGGCATCGGCTATGTGCTCAAACCATCGTTCGGCTACCTGATCGGCTTTATCGTCGCGGCTTACATCACAGGCGCAATCGTCCGCAAGGTGGAAACCCCCTCCTTCTGGCGACTGCTGGTCGGCGCGCTGGTTGGCTTACTCGCGCTCTATGTGCTCGGCACGGGCTACTTCTACTTCCTGAGCAATTATTATCTGGGCCAGCAGGTGTCCGTTTGGACGGCGGTGCTCTATTGCTTCCTCGTGTTCGTGCCCGGCGACCTCGTCAAGAGCATTGTCGCGGCGCTGATCGCAAAGCGCATGATCCCCGTGCTAAAAAAGAACAATCTGTCCTGACCACTTAATACTACAAGAGCCGGAGCATGCGCCCCGGCTCTTTTTGTTCCAAACAATCTCATTGAACGTAATTCGTCATGTTCGTTGTTTCAACAGTTTTCGCACCCGTTTCCAGTCGGGATAATAGACATCCATCCGCTTCCAGAAGCGCTCCCCGTGTCCCGCCTCGTGCAGATGGCATAGCTCATGCGTCAATACGTATCGAAGGCACTCCGCGGGCCGTTCCACCAGGCGCAGGTTCAGCGTGATCAACGCGGTTCGGGTGTTGCAGGTGCCCCATCGCGTCTTCATATCTCGCACCTTAAGTTCCCCTGCGCGCCTGCCTACCGTGCGCTCGACGGCTGGCAACATCGCCCCCGCCGCCTCGTAAAGCTCTTTTTTATACCAGGCGTCGACCGCCTTTTTGCGCGCTTCCTCGCTCGCATCCCGCCGGATGGTCAGCTCCAGAGCGTCTCCGCGCAGCGCGATATGCGTGCGCCCCGTGCAGGCGATGAGCCGCAGCGTGAGATTCTTGCCGAAATACGGCACAGCATCCCCGTCGCCATATCCGCGCGGAACAATCAGCGCCAGCTTTTCTTGCTGCTGATCGATCCAGTCCGCGCGGCTGCGAACAAAGCGGGCGATCTCTGCATCCGTGGTGTACATGGGCGCGTTGATCACAACGCCCTCCTGCGGCAGCACGCGCAGATAGAGATTCTCAATCTTCTTTCTTGTCACATGCACCGTGAAGGAATCAATTGTCAGATTCACAGACTTCGCCATGCTTACCCCAGCAAAACCGGTCGGCCTTGCGCATTCATCTTGCGCACGCGGTTTTTCTGCATTCTAACATTGCCCGTTTGCCGCGTCAATCTTACTCTTCCTCTCGCGGCTGCACTTTCTCTTCCCTCTTCTGCAAGACT
>JAQVML010000402.1 GCA_028703645.1 Eubacteriales bacterium | reverse complement strand
TTTTTCGGCTTGTCGGTACGCTTCTCGCGCTGCACACGTCCAATTGAAGCGACCCAATCCTTTAGCAATCTGCTTTCATAACAAATAAACGTACCATTTTGGTTCATTTGCTCCAGTTCGGCTCGGTTGATCTCGCCCTTTGTATATCGCTTGCATTCGCATTCCGCCGCGCTGCACCACGGACGCTTGATGACGGATACGTTTTGACGCAATACCTCGTCGCTGCAAACGCCTTTGTAGCCAAACGTCTGATCGTTCATGCCGCCATCGCAGTAATTACACTTGATTGCGACATTGTTGTTGTCCTTATATTTCCTTGCACGCTTTGCTTTGCTTGCTTTTGACTCCGGCGTTGGGGCAAAGCGTTGCTCAAACTCCGTCATTCGCTCCTCTTGTTGGCGATTGATCTGGTAATTCTCGGTTTCGCAGAGCTCCTGAATCTCTTGCTGAATCGATTTGTCCTGAATTGTCATGATCGAATTAAAAATTGACGGAAACAAAAACTTCATCTGCTTTTCGCCAATTCGTACTGTGATAATTTTTCCTGTTTGTGAGACGATTTGCCCACTGCCTAAGCTCTTGTGGATGACCTCTTTACCGATTAAATTCAAAGAATCGTACCTGCATTTTCCGTTTATTTGAAAGGATGTGTTATTTGACACACCCTTATCATACTAGATTCTTGCGCAAGAATGGGGCTGATTTGAAAATATTTGCGATTTTCTCTATATTTTTATGGAAAATGTAAGGTTTTCTCGTGAAATCGATGGCAGTAGCGGGAACAACAAAGGGCGCACCGCAACGTGCGCCCTTCTCATACTCTACTTATTCATACAGCGGAAACCGTTTGCAGATTTCCAGCACTTCCGCTTTCACGGACGGAACGGCGGACTCGCCTTCCTTGATGATCCTCGCAATCAGGTTGCCGATTTGCTGCATCTCCGGCTCCTTCATGCCGCGCGTGGTCGCGGCGGGTGTACCGAAGCGCATGCCGCTTGTTTCCAGCTTATTGCGCGTGTCAAACGGAATCGCGTTGCGGTTTGCCGTAATGTGCGCGGCATCCAGCAGCGTCTGCACGCGTTGACCCGTCACGTCAAGGTCTCTGAGGTCAACCAGCATCAGGTGGTTGTCCGTGCCGCCGGAGAAAATCTTGATGCCGTTTTCCTGTAGCGTTTTGCTCAGCTGCGCGGCGTTCAGCACGACCTGGTGCTGATACGTTTTAAACTCCGGCTGCAACGCCTCATGGAAGCAGACGGCTTTCGCGGCGATGATGTGCATCAGAGGCCCCCCCTGCATGCCGGGGAACACGGCCTTGTCAACGCTCTTTGCAAACTCCTCTTTGCAGAGGATCAGTCCGCCGCGCGCGCCACGCAGGGTCTTGTGCGTCGTGCTCGTGACCACGTCCGCATACGGAAAGGGATTTGGATGCTCGCCCGCCGCAATCAGGCCGGAGATATGCGCCATATCCACCATGAAATACGCGCCGACGTCCTTTGCGACTTTGCTGAAGCGCTCGAAATCGATGATGCGCGAATACGCGCTCGCGCCCGCGACGATGAGCTTGGGCTTGTGCTCGTGTGCCAGTCGCTCCAGCTCGTCGTAATCGATGTAACCCGTGTCCTCGCGTACGCCGTATTGCACAAAGTGATAGAGTCTGCCGCTCTCGTTGACCTTATGTCCGTGGGTCAGGTGACCGCCGTGGTTGAGGTTCATGGCGAGCACAGTATCGCCCGGCTGAATCAGCGCCTGATAGGCGGCGAGATTTGCCTGCGCGCCTGCATGCGGCTGAACATTTGCATGATCCGCGTGAAAGAGCTTCTTCGCGCGCTCAATGGCGATTGTTTCAACCATGTCTACGTATTCGCAGCCGCCGTAATACCGCTTGCCCGGATATCCTTCGGCGTATTTGTTGGTCAGCGGGCTACCCATCGCGGCAAGAACGGCTTTGGAAACGAAGTTTTCCGATGCGATGAGTTCGATATGGTCGCGCTGGCGGCCAAGCTCAAGCTTCATCGCATTGCCGATTTCCGGGTCGGTTAGTGAAACGATTTCATAGGACTCTGCAAAATTCATGATGGCTGTTTCCTGTTCCTCATTTTATTTTCGCTCTATTTGCCGCGCTGATCAGACGCGGCATAGGTCGATTTCAAACTAAATGATGAATGCGCTTTTCGCGTATCGAACTTTCGCTATTCGCATTCATCCAGAATACGCGTCATACGCGGCTGAAAGCTCTTTTTCTTCGCGCTCTTCTTCTCCACGATTCGCAAAATCAGGTATCCCAGTCCGCAGGCGGCAACGCCCAGCACCAGCCCCGCCCAATCGGCAATTTTGCTGCCAAGCAGCACGCCCGCAATCATCAGCACGAGCGGCACGGCGTAGGCAAGCAGACTCGCCTGCACCACTCGCTTTGGCGAAAGATCGACCGCAACGCGATCCCCCTCTTTTGCGTCAAGCGTGTTGGGAAGCGAAATCTCCATCTCGCTGTCGCCAACGGTCAGGCACGCGCCGCAGTGCGCACAGGCGGAGCTGCGCAGAAAGCGAATCTGCGCAGTACCGTCCGAAACACTCGTGACCAAGCCGATATGGTCGCCCATATTCT
>JAQVML010000401.1 GCA_028703645.1 Eubacteriales bacterium | reverse complement strand
GCGAAGGTGGATGCGGACAAGGTGGAAGAAGTCGTCGCGCTCATCCGCCGCGTGCAGCCGTACGCGGTGCTCAACGTGGCGCTTCCGTATCAAGACCTGACCATCATGGAAGCATGCCTCAGCTGCGGCGTACACTATATCGACACCGCGAACTTCGAGCCGGAGAATACCCAAGACCCCGCTTGGCGCAAGGTCTACGACAAGCGCGTCGAGGAAGAGGGATTCTCCGCCCTGTTTGACTACAGCTGGCAATGGGCGTATGCCGAAAAGTTTGAAAAAGCGGGACTCACCGCGCTGCTCGGCACCGGCTTTGACCCCGGCGTGACCAGCGTATACGTCTCCTACGCGAAAAAGCACTATTTCGACCGCATCGACACCGTGGACATTCTCGACTGCAACGGCGGCGACCACGGCTACGCGTTTGCGACGAACTTTAACCCCGAAATCAACCTCCGCGAAGTCTCCGCGCCCGGCAGCTACTGGGAAAACGGCAAGTGGGTCGAAATCCCCGCGATGAGCATCAAGCGCGAATACGATTTTCCGCAGGTGGGTAAAAAGGACATGTATCTGCTGCACCACGAGGAGATTGAGGCGCTGGGCAAGCATTTCCCCGAAATCAAGCGCATCCGCTTCTTCATGACGTTCGGGCAGAGCTACCTCACCCACATGAAGTGCCTCGAAAACGTCGGCATGCTCTCGACGACACCAATCGAGTTTCAGGGAACACAGATCGTGCCGATTCAGTTCCTCAAGGCGCTGCTGCCCGATCCCGCGTCGCTGGGCCCGCGCACCAAGGGAAAGACCAACATCGGCTGCGTGATTTCCGGCGTAAAGGACGGAAAGCCGAAGACGATCTTTATCTACAACGTCTGCGATCACGAGGAATGTTACCGCGAGCTCGGCAGTCAGGCGATCAGCTATACCACGGGCGTGCCCGCGATGATTGGCACCGCGCTGGTGCTGGATGGCGTGTGGCGCAAACCCGGCGTGTTCACGACGGACGAGTTCGATCCCGATCCCTATATGGACATGCTCAACAAGTGGGGGCTGCCGTGGGTCGTGGTGGAAAACCCCGAGACGGTGGAGTAACGCAAGGTGAAGCGAAACGAACTGCCGACGCCGTGTTTCGTCGTGGACGAAGCCGCGCTGAAGCATAACCTAACAATTCTCGCGGGTGTACAAAAACGCACGGGCGCGAAGATTCTACTCGCGCAAAAAGCGTTTTCGATGTACCGCGTGTATCCGCTGATTGCGCGGTATCTTTCCGGCGCGTGCGCGAGCGGGCTTTACGAAGCGCGCCTTGCGTACGAACACATGGGTGGCGAGAATCACGTGTTTTCGCCCGCCTATACGCCGGATGAGATGCGGGAGCTCGTGACCATCTGCGATCATGTGGTGTTCAACTCGTTTACGCAGTTGGAGCAGCACCGCGCGGCTTGTCTTGCCGCGGGCGTGAGCATTGGCATTCGCGTGAACCCGGAATGCAGCACTCAGGAAGGCCACGCGATTTACGACCCGTGTGCGCCGTTTTCTCGTCTCGGCGTGACAAAGGCAAACTTTCGCGCCGATCTTCTGGACGGCGTGGAAGGCTTGCACGTTCATACCCTCTGAGAGCAGGATAGCAGTGATCTCGTGAAGACGTTTGTTGCGTTTGAACGGGAATTCGGCGAATACTTGCCGCGTATGAAGTGGATCAACCTCGGCGGCGGGCACCACATCACGCGCGCGGATTACGATATCTTCGCGCTGGACGAGCTGCTTTACGACATCCACGCGAAATACCCGAATCTAACGGTCTATCTGGAACCCGGCGAGGCAATTGCGCTCAACGCGGGCTGGCTGGACACCACCGTGCTGGACGTCGTTCGCAACGGCATGCCGATTTTGATTCTCGACACCTCCGCTGCCTGCCACATGCCGGATGTGCTGGAGATGCCATATCGTCCGCCGCTCGTGAACACGGGTGAGCCGAACGAGCGGGCGGTGACCTGCCGCCTTGCCGCGCGGACGTGCCTCGCGGGGGACGTCATCGGCGACTATAGCTTTGATCGCATGCCCGAAATTGGCGAGCGGCTGACGTTCGGCGACATGGCGATCTATAGCATGGTCAAGACCAACACGTTTAACGGCATGCCGCTGCCCGCCATCGCGCTCCTGCATGAGGACGGTGACTGCGAACTGGTCAAGACATTCGGTTACGAAGACTTTAAAGGAAGACTGTCTTAAATAGTGCTATTTTAAGAATGACCACACCCTTCATGAATGGAGAAAGTAAGAGATGCTGCAAACGCTACCCGCAAAAGACGGTTTTTCAATGCCCGCCGAGTTTGCGCCGCAACACGGCGTGCTGCTCGTTTGGCCCGTTCGTCCGGGCAGTTGGGGGATTGATCCCTCCGCTGCGCAGCGGGCGTTTTGCGCCATCATGCGCGAGGCCAGCAAAAGCGAGCGCGTCTATCTGCTTGCGGATACGGCACATCTAAACGAAGCGCGCGCGCAGGCGGGAGCGTTTGCGACGATCATAGAGATTAAGACCGACGATTCCTGGGCGCGGGACATTGGGCCTACGTTTGTGACCAACGGAACCGCGGTGCGCGGCATCAACTGGCGCTTC
>JAQVML010000400.1 GCA_028703645.1 Eubacteriales bacterium | reverse complement strand
AGCAGAGCACCAGCGATTTATTTGCGCTGCTCTCCTCGCTCCAATCACCCGCAGGGGTTCCGGCGTCTGCGATAACGCCAATGCCGAGCGAAACGCCCGCGCCGGAGGCAACCGTAGCTCCGGAAGCTACACAATCTCAACCGCAGACTTCTGTGGATTCGTCCTCAACGGCGGGGCAATCCTCCTATCGGCTCTATCTGGGCGCGGGGCTTGTGCTATTGGGCTTGGTTGCCTTGACGGCGAGCTTTGTGATCCAGAAGCGCGGCGGAGAAGAGAAAAAGCGTCGGCTCATCATCGCGTGTCTTTCGGTCGGGGCGATTCTGCTTCTGGTTGGCGCGGGAATGGTGTATCAAACGATGAAGGCGCGCGCAACCGCGCAAATGGCGATCGAATCGACCCCGCTGCCGACCGCGACCCAACCCGCGCCGAGCGCGACCGCAACCGCGACGCCCGAATCGACGGAGGAAGAGGATGCGTTTGCCTCACATTTTCGCAAGGCGAGCGATCCGGAGGAGGTCGTGGTCTTTGACGAGAAAAACGGAATCTACGAATATCGCAGCGACACGCTCGCCATCGAGATCCATCGATATGAACAGAAAGATCCGATGGTTGCGTACCATATTGCGCATATCTACGAGCGGGATGTGGACTCCTACCGTTCCGGCTTCGGTTCCGTCCGGCTCAACGGCAGAGACACGGCGGACGCCTGTGTCATGGCGCGGCGATATCGCGCCGTGCTGGGCATGACGGGCGATAACCTGCTGCACTCGGACTATAACCGCGGCATGATGCTGCGCGATGGGCGGATCTTCCGCGCCATGACGAAGGCATCGATGATGGCGCTGACGGAGGATTTCTCCATGCGCGTTTACAGCGCGATGGACAACGCCATGCTCAACGAGATTGACGCGGGCACGCAGGATACGTTTGCGTTCGGCCCGCCGCTGATTTTAAACGGCGTTTTGTGCGAAAAGGTGGACGACGACCGCGTCGGCCGAATCAACCCGCGCGCGGGGCTTGGCATGGTGGAACCCGGTCACTTTGTCGCGATCGTGGTCGACGGACGCTTGCCGCATTACAGCCACGGCATGATGCTTTCCGATTTTGCAAAACTCTTCTATGACGAGGGGTGTGTCATCGCCTACAACCTCGATGGCGGCGCTTCCGCTACGCTGGTGTTCATGGGCGAATATATCAACAAGCGCGCGGAGAATCACTATCGCTCCGTGCCGGATCAGCTGCTTTGGGGCTATTCCGAGCTGGTGCCGGGCGAAAACGATCCTTATCAGATAAAAGGATCGGTTTCGCAGGGCTGGGAGAAAGGGGATTAAGCCACAGGCCGCGCAGAACAGGATTGTTGTGAAGGGGAGAGGCGAATGGAACGCGAAACGCAACTGCGCCATGCATATCTGATCACAGCGCACAGCAAGAAAGCACAACTGCTCAACTTGCTCGGCTTATTGGATGATCCGGAGAACGACCTCTATCTACATATCGACAAAAAAGCGCAGGGGTTTACCGAGGCGGAGATGATTGCGGCGGCTCCGCACAGCCGCGTTTCGTTTGTGCCGCGCCTCGATGCGCGCTGGGGCAGCGAAACGTTCATCGACGCGATTCTGTCCCTGATCTGTTTGGCGAGCGAAGAGGAACATGCGTTTTATCACCTGCTCTCCGGGGTGGATTTGCCACTCAAACCGCAGAGTGAGATTCGCGCTTTTTTCAACGCGCATATGGGCGAAGAGTTTGTCTCCTTCGAGCGGGAGACGGCAAAGCCATATATCATCGAAGGCAGAATCGCCCGCTGGCACTGGCGGCAGCCAGTGCATCCGCTGCTGAAAAAGTTCCATCGCAGGGCGGCGCCAACCTCGATTTTTTTGCAACGAGTCTTTGGCGTCAACCGAATCAAAAATGCACCGGTCGTGTTTCAAAAAGGCGGCGTGTGGTTCTCCATTACGCATGCGCTGGCGCGCTATGCCGTGGAAGAAATGCCGCGATACCGCGCGTATTATCGGCACACCTCCTGCGCGGCGGAAATCTGGCTGCAAACGTTGGTGGCCAATTCTCCGTTTATGCAGCGGCGCGCGTATATGGGTTGGGACGATGAGCTGGCCGCAACCATGCGATACGTGGACTGGTCCGGCGGCGGCGCCTCACCACGCGTTCTGACGAGTGCGGATTTTGATATGCTCATGCACAGCGGCATGCTCTTTGCGCGAAAGTTTGACGACGCGGTAGACGCGGACGTGATCAAGCAAATCAGCGACTGCGTCACGTCCGTAGAGAAAACAACGTAGAGAAATAAAAGATTTTGAGGTATGTATGAAGCAAAATGACCAAGGGCGTCTCAATCGTCGTTTTCCGCGAATGTTTTCCCTGCGGGAGGGCGGCGTGCTGTCCTGGCGACTGATTGCCGTGCTGTCGCTGATGGGATGCATCGTGATTGAAATTCTGTTTAACATACTGCCCATTGATCACAATACTCTGTTGCTGTATTGGTTCTATCCGGCGTCCCTCATGGCGCTGACGCAGCTGTATTTCAGCTTGCGCATTACCAAGCATTGGGAGATTCGTTTTCTGTTGATCTACTTGGGCTGGATGTGTTTGGTCGTGG
>JAQVML010000399.1 GCA_028703645.1 Eubacteriales bacterium | reverse complement strand
TTATGCGCAGCGATGAAGTCACCAAAAATGCGGAGCGTGCGCCGCACCGCTCTCTATTTAAAGCCATGGGTTATACGGATGAAGAACTCAGCCGCCCCTTGATCGGTATTGCGAATCCCAAAAATGAAATCGTACCGGGCCACTTTCATCTCGATCAGATCGCGGAGGCGGTCAAAGCCGGAATCCGTATGGCGGGCGGCACACCGATCGAGTTTGGCACCATCGGCGTTTGCGACGGCATCGCGATGGGACACAAGGGCATGCATTATTCGCTTGCGAGTCGCGAGATCATCGCCGACGAATGCGAGATCATGGCAGAGGCGCACCGCTTCGACGGCATGGTGTTTCTGCCCGGCTGCGACAAGATCATTCCCGGCATGCTGATGGCAGCAGCGCGTCTGGATCTGCCCGCGTTGGTGGTCACGGCGGGGCCGATGCTCTCCTATCAGGGAGACGGCAAAAACCTCGACCTCAACAGCGTGTTTGAGGCGGTCGGTGCGTTTAAAGCGGGCAAAGCGACGCAGGCGGAACTCGATTTTTGCGAAAACAACGCCTGTCCCAGCTGCGGCTCCTGCTCCGGCATGTTTACGGCGAACTCCATGTCCTGCCTGAGCGAAGCGATCGGTATGGCGCTGCCCGGCAATGGCACAATTCCCGCGGTTTATGCGGAGCGCCTCAGACTCGCCAAACACGCGGGCATGCAGGTGGTAGAGCTGGTGAAAAAGGATATCAAACCTTCCCAGATTCTCACCGAAAAAGCATTTGCCAATGCGCTTGCGGTGGATATGGCGCTGGGTTGCTCGACCAACAGCGTGCTGCATCTGACCGCAATCGCGCGCGAAGCGGGCGTTACGCTCAATCTCGATATGATCAACGAAATCAGCGCTAAGGTACCAAATCTCTGCCGCCTCGCGCCCTCCGGCCCGCACCATGTGGAAGACCTGTATCACGCGGGCGGCGTATCGGCGGTGGTCAACGAGCTGATTCAAAACGGTTATTACGACGGCTCGACCATGACCGTTCTGGGCGTTCCGATGGCACAAGCGGTTCAGAGCGCAAAGATTCGCAACAGCAATGTCATTCATTGCTGCACGGAACCGTATTCCAAGACCGGTGGAATCCAGATTCTCAAAGGCAATATTGCGCCGGATGGTTCGGTGGTCAAGCGTGCTGCGGTGCTGGAGAGCATGATGGTTCACTCCGGCAAGGCGAAGGTGTTTGATTCCGAAGAGCAGGCGATCAAGGCGATCTATGGACTTGAGATTCAGCCGGGCGACGTGGTCGTCATCCGCTACGAAGGGCCGAAGGGTGGCCCGGGCATGCGCGAGATGCTGGGGCCGACATCCGCCATCGCGGGCATGGGCCTCGACAGCACGGTCGCGCTCATTACGGACGGTCGATTCTCGGGAGCCTCACGCGGGGCGGCGATCGGCCATGTTTCGCCGGAAGCCGCGCGCGGCGGCAACATCGCGCTGATTCAAGAAGGCGACATGATCGACATCGACATTCCGGCGGGTACGCTCAACGTAAGAGTCAGCCAAGAAGAGCTGGACGAACGCAGAAAGAGCTGGCAGCCGCCAGAGCCGAAGATTAAAAAAGGCTATCTTGCGCGCTATGAACGCATGGTTTCCTCTGCTTCGGAAGGAGCGGTCGTGAAATAAGCGACCGCGCTTGAGAAAGCAACATGAGACAGATTCAGATATTTGACACCACTTTGCGCGACGGGGAGCAGTCTCCGGGCTGCGGCATGAACGTGAAAGAAAAGATCGACATGTCGCGCCAACTCGAATCCCTCGGTGTCAGCATCATTGAGGCGGGGTTTGCGGCGGCATCGCAGGCGGATTTTAACGCCGTGCGCGCGGTTGCAAAGGAGCTGAAAAAAACGCGGGTAACCAGCCTCTCCCGCGCGCTCGCAAAGGACATTGACAGCACTTGGGAAGCGCTTCGCCACGCGAAATATCCGCGCATTCATCTCTACATCGCGACCTCGGATTTGCAGCTGGACTTAAAGCTACGAAAATCGCGGGAAGAAGTGTTGGAGCAAACCGCGCAGATGGTGCGCTATGCGAAGAAACTCTGCGAAGATATTCAGTTTTCGGCGGAGGACGCGACGAGAAGCGATCCCGATTTTCTGGCGCGTGTGTTTGAAACCGCGATTGCGGCGGGCGCCACCGTCATCAACGTGCCGGATTCCGTGGGTTACGCAACGCCGGAAGAATACGGCGCACTCATTCGATTTTTGCGCAGTTCGGTCAAGGGCGCGGATCACGTGCAGCTTTCGACCCATTGCCACAATGACCTTGGGTTGGCTGTCGCAAACTCGCTGTCTGCGGTGTTGGCGGGCGCGGATCAGGTGGAGTGCACGGTAAATGGAATTGGCGAGCGCGCCGGCAACGCTGCGATGGAAGAGATCGTGATGGGACTAAAATCGCGCGCGGACTTCTACGGCGCGGGAACAACCGTCGATCCTGCGCAGATCTACAAGACGAGCCGGCTACTTTCCGCCATTACAGGCGTAAAGGTGCAGCCCAATAAAGCAATCGTCGGCGAAAATGCGTTTTCCTATGAAAACGGCATGCATCTGCAAGGATCGATGGCGGAACGGCAGACCT
>JAQVML010000398.1 GCA_028703645.1 Eubacteriales bacterium | reverse complement strand
TCGATATGGATGAAAACGAAAGGCACGCATTGACGGCAGATAGAATGGAAACAAGTAACTCAAACAACTTTGATATCGTCGTGATCGGCGCGGGGCATGCGGGCGTGGAAGCCGCGCTTTCCTGCGCAAGAATGGGGCAAAAGACGCTTCTTTTGACGCTAAATCTGGATTCGGTGGGGCTGATGCCCTGCAATCCGGCCATCGGCGGCACGGGTAAGGGCCACCTTGTGCGCGAAATCGACGCTCTCGGCGGCGAGATGGGGCTTGCCGCTGACGACACGCTGATTCAAATGCGGATGCTCAACACGGGCAAAGGCCCCGCTGTGCATTCGCTCCGCGCGCAGATGGACAAGCGCCGCTATCACGAGCGCGTCAAGCGCGCGCTGGAGGAGCAGGAGCATCTCACCCTTGCGCAGGGCGAGGCGAGCCGCTTTCTCACCGAAGGCGGGGCGATCTCCGGCGTAGTTACGGCGGAGGGATTCACCTACGCCTGCCGCGCGGCGGTGGTCTGCGCGGGCGTATATATGAAGAGCCGGATACTCATCGGCGACGTCGTGCGAAACAGCGGGCCTGCTGGGCTGCTCCGCTCGGAAACGCTCTCGGACGCGCTTAAGGAGCTCGGTGTACCGCTGCAACGGTTTAAAACGGGAACGCCCGCGCGCGTCAACGGACTCACGCTGGACTACGACGAGATGGAGCGGCAGGATGGCGATGTGCCGACGCCCGCGTTTTCGTTTCTCAACGGAAGACTTTCTCGCGAGCAAACGCCGTGTTATCTGACCTATACCAACGCGGAGACACACCGCGTGATACTCGATAATCTCCACCGATCCGCGATGTACAGCGGAAAGATCAACGCAACCGGCACGCGTTATTGCCCAAGCATTGAGGACAAGCTCGTGCGCTTTGCGGACAAAGACCGGCACCAGATCTTCATCGAGCCGGAGGGCCTCAGCACGCACGAGATGTATGTGCAGGGCATGAGCACGAGCCTGCCCGGAGAGGTGCAAGTTGCGATGCTGCGCACCATGCCCGGCCTCCATCGCTGCGAGGTGATGCGTCTTGGTTACGCGATTGAATACGACTGCATCGATCCCACCGCGTTGGATCGTTCGCTTGCCGTGCGCGCCATACCCGGCCTGTATCTGGCGGGGCAGGTCAACGGCACGAGCGGATACGAAGAGGCGGCGGCGCAGGGCTTGCTTGCGGGCATCAACGCCGCGCTGTATTGCAAAGGCGACGAACCGCTCACGCTGGGGCGCGACGAAGCGTACCTCGGCGTACTCGTGGACGATCTTTCGGTCAAAGGTACGCCGGAACCGTATCGCATGATGACTTCGCGTTGCGAATATCGCCTGCTGCTAAGGCAGGATAACGCGGACGAGCGGCTGACGCACAAGGCGCTCCGCACGGGGTTGATCTCCGGCGAGCGATATGAGCGACTGATGCAAAAGCGCGAGCGAATCGAGACCGCGCTCACCTCGCTGGACAAGACCGTTCCGCCGAGCGAGGCGCTGCGCCAGCTCTTGATGGATCATGGAGAGAGCGTGCCCGCTTCGGGCATCAAACTCTTTGATTTGCTTAAACGTACCAACATTTGCTATACCGATTTACTCTCGATCTTTTCTTCGCTTTCCCCGCTGGACTGGGAGTCGGAGGAGCGCGTGGAGACCCTCGCGCGATACGACGGCTATATTCAAAAGCAGCAAGAGCAGGTCATCCGCGCCCGCGCGCTGGAAAACACGCCTCTGCCAACGGATATCGACTATCTCACGCTGGACGGCCTCCGGTTGGAAGCGCGGCAAAAGCTCAACAAGCACAAGCCCGCAAATATCGGCATGGCGGGGCGCATCTCCGGCGTGACGCCCGCGGATGTCAACGTACTGCTCATCTATGTCAAGCGCGGCTTTACCGCCGCAAAGAGCGAAACGGAGGAACGCGTATGATCAAGGAAATCCTCTCGCCGCTGCGTCCGGATTTGACGGCGGAGCAGCTCGCCCTGTTTGAAACCTATTACGCCATGCTGGCCGACTGGAACTCGCGCGTGAATCTCACCGCGATAACGGAGCCGGAGGACGTCGCGAAAAAGCACTTTCTCGATTCACTCGCGGCGGCGCCGTATCTCAAGCCGAACGCAAGCATTGTAGATGTCGGCACGGGCGCGGGGTTTCCGGGGCTACCGCTGCTGATCTTCCGTCCAGATTTAAGAGTCACGTTGATCGACAGCCTGCAAAAACGGCTCACGTTTCTGGAAGCGGTGTTAAAGGAGCTCAAGCTGAACGCGGAGCTCGTTCACGCGCGCGCCGAGGACGCGGGACAGAACCCGAAGTATCGGGAAACGTTTGATGTCGCGCTGACCCGCGCAGTCTCTGCTCTTCCTGTGCTCTGCGAACTCACGCTGCCGCTCGTGAAGGTTGGCGGCCTAAGCATCGCCTACAAGGGCGACTCGGCGGAGGAATTAGCCGCGAGCAACAACGCGCTGAGCGTGCTGAACGCCACGGCGGAGCGGGTGGTGATTCCCGCCGACTACGGTGCGCGGGAACTGGTGATTCTCACGAAAACGGGCACCACGCCGAAGCAGTATCCCAGAAAAGCAGGAACACCGGCAAAGAA
>JAQVML010000397.1 GCA_028703645.1 Eubacteriales bacterium | reverse complement strand
TTCCGATCATTCGCGAATGGCAGAACCGGCCGTTGGAAAGCATCTATGCGCTGGTCATGCTGGACGCAATTCATTACAAAGTCCGGGAAGAAGGCGCCGTCGTCAAGAAAGCGGTTTATATCGCCATTGGGACCGATTTGAACGGCAAAAAGGATGTTTTAGGCCTGTGGGTCGGCGCGACGGAAAGTTCGAAATACTGGCTCGGCGTACTGAACGGCCTGAAAAACCGCGGAGTTTCCGACATTTTACTGGTTTCAGTCGATGGGCTAAGCGGCTTTTCGGAAGCAATTTCCGTGGCCTTCCCGAAAACGGAAATCCAGCGTTGCATCATCCATCAAATCCGCAGTTCCACTCGATACGTCTCCTACAAGGACGTTAAAGCCTTTACGGCAATGCTCAAACCCATCTATAAAGCGCCGACCGAGGAGTCCGCACTGGAAGCTCTGGACGAACTGGAACGCGTCTGGGGTGCGAAATATCCGGCTGGCATCAAATCCTGGCGGGATCACTGGGATGAGCTTGCGACCATGTTCAAATATCCGGAACCGATCCGAAGGGTGATCTATACGACCAACGCCATCGAAAATTTCAACCGCCAATTGCGCAAGGTTACGAAGACGAAAAGCGCGTTTGTCAGCGACGACGCTCTGCTCAAGCAGTTATATCTGATCACCATGCAGGTTACGGAAAGCTGGACGATGCCGATCAAAGACTGGGGTCAAATCCTGATGCATTTGATGATCTTCTTCGGTGATCGAGTCAACGTGACACTCTAAAGAATAACACAGGGCAAGGATGAACCTTGCCCCTCATGGCTAATTGAAATTATCTGACATTTTGCGTTTACACAAAGTTTTCGACGCTGCCCAGTATATCGCCGTTGCAGAGAAATTATTGAGCCATATCCCAATCAATGGTGCTACGACGCTGGCTAACAAAGCATACGGGGTTTCATACTTCGTGAATGCATTGCCACATATCATGCCGATTATTGTATTCCACCCAAGTCTAATGAAGCAGAACCTTGGTTCTGCGACTGGTGGCGATATAAGGAACACCATCTTGTGGAATGCTTTTTCCTCAAGCTGAAAGAGTTTCGCCGCAATGCTACCCGTTATGATAAGCACGCTTACAGGTATTTGGGCTTTGTACATCTAGCCTGCATCCGCATATTGCTTGCACGAAACTCGGTAATATGCTTTTCGAAACACACTCTAATTCAAGGATACCATAGATCCTTCAATCCAAAACAGGCAATCGTTCGTTACATCTGATGCAGGCGTAAAAGCAATTGACTCGGGAGCGGCTCTTTATACGATTTTTTCGTTCATGGATCACGGGAATCAAGAGATAGCCTCGGCTCAAACCGAAGAGGAAGGAGCGAGACTGTTTTATTTTGTGTCCTTCATACCACGGTTGCTAAGCACGCGCAGGTAAATGAACACGCCCGCCAGAATCACAATAATCAACACGGTCAGAACGGCGCTGATGGTCGAGAGCAGTTCATAGTGAATGAACGGTAGCGAATCAACGGTGAAATTCTGCGTGATCGTGGTTTCGGTTTCGAGGATATTCTGCGTAAACATTGTGTTTTGCAGCATGTTTACCCCTGCGTCGAGTAGGGCGAGCAGGCCGCTGACGAGGTACGAAGTCCGGAGCATTTTATGCACGCGTGGCTGATCGGATTGCGGAATATCAAAAAAATGATACATCTTGCCCTTGCCCATAATTGCTAGATACAGCAGGTATACGGCGACGATAAGCTGAAACGAATCTAAAAAAACAGTGGACATAGTGCATTCCTCTCGTGCGCGTTTACACCGCGCGCTCTTTCTGAACGATCAATTCCGCTTGCATCATACACAATTTCTTCGTGTCCGTCAAAAATGGACGGGTACGGGAGGGGATGAAAGAGGAAGTCCCCTCCCGCGCGGCGTCTCAGTCAGATTCAACAAATCAGCGCCCCAGCCAGCCTCCGTCGACAGGCAACGTGATTCCATGGATATAATCGGAAGCGGAACTGGCAAGGAAGATCGCCGTACCAACGAGGTCGTCTGGTTTTCCCCACCGTCCAGCGGGAATTCGTGTTGTAATCTGCTCGTTGCGCATGGGATCGTTAATGAGCGCGACGTTCATATCCGTGTCGATATAGCCGGGTGCGATACAGTTCACGTTGACGTTGAGCTTTGCCCATTCGTTGGAAAGGCTCTTGGTGAACTGCATCACCGCGCCCTTGCTCGCGGCGTAAGCTGGAACGCGCAGGCCACCCTGAAACGAGAGTAGCGACGCGAAATTGATGATCTTACCGCCGCCTTGCTCAATCATGTGCCGTCCGAATTCACGGCAGAGAACGAATACGCTCTTGGCGTTGACGTTGTTGACGAAGTCCCAATCCTCATCTGTAAAGTCGACGGAGTTGTTCCGCCGCTGTGCGCCCGCGTTGTTTACGAGGATGTCGACGCGCTTCCACTCCGCGAGGATTGTTTTCACGAGCGCGGGAATTCCCTCTGGCTCGGAGAGGTCGTAGGCGTAAGACTCCGCACGCACACCGTAGCCGCGCAGCCGCAGCAGGTCGTCCTGCCCCATGTTACGCGCAATTAAAATCAGGTTTACGCCTGC